>JAENXA010000083.1 GCA_016649735.1 Prolixibacteraceae bacterium
ACCAGTGCTGCCGGTGCGAGGAATCAGAAATACAAATGTCTGGAAAGGATCAGGAACGTGGTAAATGTTGACGTTGGGTGACCTTTTCTTGTGTTCTAATGTTGAACTTTGTTACTATTTTGTTACTCGTCAACTAATAAACCACTGTAACTATGTGGGTTGTACAGGATTCGAACCAGTGACCCCTACCGTGTGAAGGTAATGCTCTAAACCAACTGAGCTAACAACCCGTCTTAGAATATTACAAAAGTAATTTATTTTTTTACTTTCCGTTAAATTAATTCAAACATCTTTTTTGCAATAAAGACAAATAAAAAATCTGTAACCTATGCAAAAATGTTAAAAAACACATTTAATATTAATCTGATTAAAATTATATTCTGTCATAGGTCTTTGTAATTATCTAAATTCCGTAAGGAAGTTTCGTAATAAGCATTCAAATATCAATAAATCAGAAAATAATCCAATTGAAGCATAGAACAATCTATGGTGATTGAGAATTGCATATTATTACGACTGATTTGAAGTTAGCAACTCCAGTATGCTTAATATATAATTCCTTGCAAATTTCAAGAACTTATATTAACATCCTTAACATAAAATTCAAATATTATAATAAAATATATAATACAGATACTAATTCTATTTATCTTTATTATTTTGTACCGATAAAAAAATATAGCAGATGACATTTAAGTTTAAAAACCCCTTCAAAGGGAAAAAAGCGCCATTTTGGTGGATAATTGCTGGAATAATTACTTGCGTTGTGGTTATTATTTCAACCAATCAGGCTATTTTGTCAACTTCCTCTGATGAATATTGTATGTCCTGTCATATTCACACCGATGCAGATCACAGCTGGCTGCGTTCCACTCATCATAATAACAATTCAGGGGTTTACGTTCATTGTATAGAATGCCATCTTCCACCCAAAGGTCATGGATATATGACAACAAAAATAAAAATGGGGGCTAAAGATATTTATGGGTACTGGTTTAAAGACAGTGCAGATTTTGACTGGAATAAAAAAAGCCAGCTGGAAGAAGCTAAAAAGTATATTGATAACAAATCATGTGAAAAATGTCATAAGAATCTTTTTCCTATAAATCTTTCCACAGAAGGAGAAGATGCCCATTTAAATTATCTGGCCGATAAAAACAATATGCAATGTATAAATTGTCATCTACATGTCGGCCATTATGATCCTGATGCAGTAGAAGAGCATCTGACAGATTTCGGTAAAGAAATAAAAGAAGAAAAACTTTTTACAGAAGCCACAACTGTTAAAAAATTCGAAAATTTCACAGAAAAAATTCCCGGAACATCTGTCTCCTTTGATATGGTCGCAATTCCGGGAGGAACTTTCCTCATGGGAAGTTCTAAAAAAGAATCTTTACGAAATAAAGATGAAAGTCCTGTACATAAAGTAAAAATATCCGGTTTCTTTATGGAAAAAGCCGAAGTCAGCTGGGATGAATATCTTGCTTTCTTTAGAGAAACTGCCTCACAGGGAAGAAAAGAATCACAGGAAACAAAAGATCAGGTGGACGCTATAACAGGTCCTACCCCACCATGGGGAGCTCCAGATCAGGGATGGGGGAAAGGCAAAAAACCTGCTATCACCATGACATGGTATGCAGCCAGTGTTTATTGCAAATGGCTTTCATCTGTAACAGGAAAAAAATACAGACTACCAACGGAAAGTGAATGGGAATATGCATGTCGCGGAGGTAAACAGACTCCGTATCCGTTTAAAGGAAGTGCAAAAGATTACAGTTCAAAAGGATTTATGAAAAAAATTTTTAGTCCTGATACTTCAATTATAAATTCTTATGTGATTTATGCACTCAACAGTAAGGAAACGACACAATCTCCTTCTGACGTTCGTTCTAATCCTTTTGGGCTAAAAAACATGGAAGGAAATGTAGCAGAATTTTGTCTTGACTATTATTCTCCCACTGCTTATAAAAAATATCAGGACAGGATAGTCGAAAATCCCAAAGGTCCCTCAAAAGGCAGAGAGCATGTCATACGCGGAGGATCTTTTAAAAGTGATGCTAAGGATGTAAGAAGTGCTTCCCGTGATTATACAAAAACCAGGGCATGGTTAATTACAGATCCGCAAATGCCTAAATCCATCTGGTGGTATTCCGATATAAAAAGCGTCGGATTCAGGGTGGTTTGTGAAACAGAAGAAACAATTGAACAAAAATAAAAGCACCATGACTGACAAATCGAAAAACATTAATCGCCGCAAATTTTTAGAATCCACTGCTATGGCAGGAATAGGTCTGATGAGCGCAGGAGCCGCCCTGTCTTCATGCAATAAAAAATTAGGAGATAAAGAACTCGGACTTCCACCTATTCTTAATGCTGCGCCTAAAGGGAGGCCTCTGAATGTCGGACTGGTAGGCGTAGGAAACAGGGGAACAGGAGCTGCCATAAATTTTATTGGTGCAGGCCCTGATCTTAAGCTTGTAGCTCTGGCCGATGTATTTCAGGATAAAATTGATGATTGCAAAAAACGTTTTGCCGGATATAAAAGAGCTATTCCTGAAGAAAACTGTTTCGTTGGATTTGATGCATATAAAAAATTAATGGCTCTGAAAGAAGTTGATGTTGTTATACTTGCGACCCCTTGTCAGTTCCGTCCGATACAATTTGAAGAAGCAATACGTCAGGGAAAACATGTTTTCATGGAAAAACCTATGGCTGTTGATCCTGTAGGAATCCGTTCAATAATATCTACTGCAAGAAAGGCAAAAGCCCTTGGTTTAAATGTCATAACAGGAACACAAAGACGTCATCAGCAGGATTATATAGAAACTTACAAACAGGTAATAAACGGAGCCATTGGGAAACCTGTTTCAGCCAGGGCATTCTGGAATCAGAATCATGTATGGTTCAGAACCCGTCAGGAAGGATGGGATGATATGACATATATGGTTCGCAACTGGAATAGTTTTTGCTGGATGGGAGGAGATTTTATTTTAGATACACATGTTCACAATATTGATGTAATTAACTGGTTCTTAGGGAAACATCCTTTAAGTGCTGTTGGTTACGGAGGACGTGCAAGAAGACTTACCGGTGACCAATATGATTTTTTCAGTATTGATTTTGATTATGGAGAAGGAATTTTCTCTCACAGTATGTGTCGTCAGATAGATAATTGTGCCAACGGTACCGGTGAATTTATAATGGGAACAAAAGGATATACTAATTGCCGGAATACCATATGGAATATAGATGGAAGTGTAAAATGGAAATTTGAATATCCAAAAGACAAAAACGGAATTCCAATGGAGAGCGTTAGTATTCCTGCATATGTACAAGAGCAAATGCACTTGGTTCAGTCTATCCGTACAGATCATTATGTTAACACAGCAGAAGATACAGCTTTATCTACTCTAACAGCTATAATGGGACGTACAGCAGCTTATACAGGTAAAAAGATAATGTGGGATGATATTTATAAATCAGGAATGAAACTTGGCCCCAAAGAACTAAAATTCGGTCCCATAGATATGGAATTCCCCGTTCCTGTTCCGGGAACACCATGCAGTATATCATAATAGTGAAACAATCAATAGATTATTTCTCTTTTTAATCTGGAATCCGTAAATTGTAATTTATATGGAAATATCTGTAATTATTCCGGTTTTTAATGAAAATGGAATCATTGAGGAACTTATAGGCAGAACAACAAAAGCCCTGAATGAAATTTCTTCATCATACGAAATTATCATAGTAGATGACGGAAGTTCTGACGGGAGTCTGCAACAATTAATAAAATACACAAAATCAAATAACCGGATAAAAGTTATTGTACTTTCCCGTAATTTTGGACATCAGCATGCCTATACCGCCGGTCTGAAATATGCCTCAGGTGACTATGTCGCTATGATAGACGGAGATTTACAGGATCCTCCTGAACTGCTGCCTGTAATGTACAGGAAATTAATTTCAGAAAACAATGATATCATAAGTGGGAAACGTACCTCCAGAAAAGGAAACATAATAAGAAATTGTATCATTTCATCTTTTCATTCATTTTTCAAAAAAGCAGTCCAGCTTAAAGGACTTAAGGATACCGGAAATTTTTGTATAATGAATTGCCAGGCCTTAAATGCATTATTGTCTATGAAAGAAAAAACCCGATATCTGCCGGGAATGAGAAATTATATTGGTTTTAAACAGGACTATGTTGAATATATCCGGGAAAATCGATTAAAAGGAAAATCTAAAATGAGTACGGTCAAATTATGCCTTCTGGCTGCTGATGCAATTTTTTCTTTCTCGCATCTGCCAATTAGACTATGCTTTTTTATCGGTTTCTTCGGAGCTTTCATTTCTTTAATTGCCGGAGCTTATGCACTGTATGTAAAAATCGCGGGAGTTGCACTCAAAGGATGGTCTTCTACTGTTATGAGTATTTATTTTATAGGCTCTATTCAGCTTATTTTTCTTGGAATCATAGGGGAATATATTTATCGAATTTATAAAGAATCACAAAAGCGTCCACTTTACTTTATTAAGAAAATATATGATCAGGAAAAATCAGAATCCCCGGGAACAATAAACAAAAAAATCTCTGAAAATTAATCCGTATGAAGGGGACTCGTATGAAAATATTATTTTTTTGCCTGTCCTTCTTATTATTAGCTGCCCTATTGCTAATAAGCAGAGATGCAGGAATATCAGGAGATGAGAAAGTTCATTATCAACAGTCTGAATATGTTTATAAATATTTAACCTCCGGAGGAAAAAACACAGAATCAATAAATACACCTAAAACACATCTTAAGTATTACGGACAATCACCTGATAACATTTGCACAGTTTTAATTCACTGGTTTAATATAAACGACATATATGGATTCCGCCATCTTTTCAGCAGCTTTCTCGGATGGCTTGCCATCTTTATTACTGCGCTTTTTGTCCGCTGGTTAAAAGATGACCTGGCAGCTGTTTTCACTCTTCTTTTGTTTGCTGTTTCTCCACGATTTATGGGACATCTTCAAAATAATTTAAAAGACATTCCTTTTGCACTAGCCTATATATCAGGAATCTTTGCCATTATAAAAATTATATTCACTCCTCTTAATAAAAGGAAGTGGACTGACACGCTATTTCTCATTGTTAGTATTGCATTTGCAATAAGCATCAGAGCAGGTGGACTATTGCTGATTTTCTATATGTATTTTGCAATTTTTATAAAAATTATTTTTACAAAAAAAATATACCGTACAAAACTGATTGGAAACGGATTATATTTTTTAATAATAACAATCATAAGCTATTTTTCAGGATTATTACTTTGGCCTTATGGTTTACAAAATATTCTGTTAAATCCATGGAAATCACTTTTAGTTATGGTACACTTCCCTACAACTATACGACAAATTTTTGAAGGTAATTTTATATGGTCAGATTTTGAACCATGGTATTATCTTCCAAAATACATGCTTATAACTATTCCTCTGATAGTTTTTGCCGGAATGTTTTTTTTCTTTACAGGAATACAAAAAATAGTTTCAAAGAATTCCCGAATTATTTATGGACTTTTGCTCTTCTTTTGTTTTTTCCCGCCGCTTTTTGTCATCCTTATTGGCGCAAATCTTTACGGAGCATGGAGACATTTGATTTTCATATATCCATGTATAATTATTTTCTCTGCCCTTGGATTTAATGATTTGTGGCAAAGAATGAAATTCATATCCTGCCGTTCAGTTTTCACTGCTATATTTTTAATTCTGATGATAAATCCTGTGAGATTTATGATTGCTGCACATCCATATTATTATCTGTATTATAACCAGCTTACCGGAGGATTAAAAAACGCTTACGGTAAATACGAAACCGATTATTATTATCATACTATGCGGAGCGGAGCTGAATGGCTTAAAAATTATCTGAATAATAATAAAATAAAAGATATAATAATAGGAAGTAATTTCCCTGTTAATGATTATTTTAAGAATGAAGACGAACTGAAATTCAAATGCTTTAATTATGAACGGAGAAACGACTATGACTGGGATTATGCAATTATAGGTAATAGTTATATCTCTCCTGTTCTTCTGAATAACGGAAATTTCCCTCCTGAGGGTACCATTCATACTATAAAAATAGACAACGTACCTGTATGTGCAATAATAAAAAGGTTATCAAAACTGCCTTATGAAGCAGGTAATGATTTTAAATTAAAACTGTATAAAACAGCAGAAGAAAAATATACTAAGTCCTTGTCGTTTTATTCAAAAGATGAATTCCTTTATTTTCAGATTGGATTAATCATGAATAAAATGAATAATACAGAAAAAGCCCTGAATTACATAGATAAATCCTTGAAGATAAACTCGAATTATGAACCTGCATTATTACTTCATGCAATGTTGGAAAATAAAAAAGGAAATACGAAAATGGCTAAAATAGAACTGAAAAAACTGATAAAAATCAACAAAAAATATTTTCAGTCCTACATAATACTATCCGGAATTGAGAAAGAAGAAGGACATAATGAAGAGGCTAAAAAAATATTAAGGGATTGTCTGAAAATCAACCCCAAATACCAGCCGGCTTTAAAGGATTTATAAGAAATACAATTTAATATGCTATGTTAAAAGGGTATATAATTTTCTTTCTACTTTATACAAATAAATTACAAATAAAAATATTTTAGTAAATTGCAACAAAATAAAAATTTAAAACCATGAAAAAATTATTATTGATTTTTGCCTTTACAGGCCTTTTGTTCCTGGGCAATGTATGTACTCTAAAAGCACAGCAACAGGATCCGTTAGCAGTTGACGATTCTGTTTCTATTGACAAGATGAATCCTGTATTCTATGAAGATCAGAGTA
>JAENXA010000161.1 GCA_016649735.1 Prolixibacteraceae bacterium
AGGATGTGTGCAATTATTGTATACTTTTTCAAAAGTTTCAGGATCTGTGTCTCCTTTGTATTCCTGTATTCCTACTCGTGCATGAATTGTTAGAGAATAAATTTTTGCATCATTTATATAGGGCAATATTTCAAGAATCTGGGACGGATTATCCCAGCCAAGTCTCATTTTAAGAGATATATCCATTCCTTCGGGAAAGTTTAGAAGTGTTCTGATTCTTTTGATATCATTAAAACATCCCGCTCCCCTGCCTCTGTTGGTAATCATTTTAAATGGACAACCAAAATTTATATCTGCACGTTTATATCCCAGATTTTTTAAATAATTAAGAAGAAATGACATCTCTTCAGCATCACCACCAATAATTTGCGGAACTGTTATGCTTAAATCATTGTGTTCTGGTGCTACATCTTTTTTGTCTTTATTTCTCTGTGGAATTCTTTGAAAAGGAGTAAAATAAGATTCAATTCCTTTGAAGAACATTGCATGAACTCTGCGATATATAAAATCGGTATACCCCTGTACGGGAGCAAAGTCTATTTTGTATTTTTTTTTGGAAATGATATTTTGCATTCAGACTGTTTGATGATTTTGGAAAAATATTTTCATAAAATTATACACTGTTTATTGTTTATCATCTTTTTTTCTTTGTCTATTATATTTTTTTGTAACGGCACGAAGCAATTTCCATTGCTTTTTTTTAAGCATTTTCCATTCAAAACGCCACTGCCAGTTTCCTTCAGATACTCCCGGTGTATTCATTCTTGCTTTGGAGTCCAGTTCCAAAATATCCTGCATTGGAACAATTGCCATCATGGAAACAGAAGCCCACGCTGTTTCAATTACTTTTTTGTGCAGATGAATCCATCCTGAAGAAAAGTAAAATCTTAAACTTTCCTGTTCTTTAGACGACAGATTCTTTATCCATCCTATATTAGTATTATTATCCTGAGTGGCTGTATATACAATAGAATTGACAGAATAATTATGAGGTAAATCAGGATTTTTTTCGTTAGTAGAAAAGGCATGTTGTAATATCTTTATTCCAGGTATATTAAAACGCTCCCTTAATTTTCCATCTTCGGTATTATCGTCTTCAGCGATAATAGGCAATGTTCCAAGTTCTTTCTCGAGCTGTTCAAGAATTTCTTCACCATTAGCTTTCATAAGACATACCTTATTTGTTGCTTTTTCTCCTGCAGGTATTGCCCGGAAAGATTTAAATTTGCTAAAATCTTTAATTCGGATTATATCGAACATTTTAAGATTAAAATGAAACCTTGATAGCCACCAGTCAAAATTTCTCTCTTTTATGCGATTCCAGTCATAAAGTGGAGATTCTGTATATTTTCCTGAGGAATCAACTCCAATCCATTTTTTTTCGCCTTCTCCGTTAATTAAAAACATATCCTGGTTTGACCATACATCCGCACAATCCAAAGGAATATGCAATGGCATATCACAAATAATTTTAATCCCACACTTATTGGCATATGTTTTTAATTCGAACCATTGTTTAAAAAATATATATTGTACGAAACGTCGAAATTCTATTTCTTTAGAAAAATGTAATATCGCTATATCGAGAAAATGAATGTCATGATGTTTTATTTTATCTTCCCATTTAGTCCAGCACTGATTTATTCCTTTATCTTCTTTAATTGACTTAAACAGAGTATAGTCATTTAACCACCATGAATTTTCTCCCAAAAAAGTAAAATAAGGTTCTTTTCTTTTTTCAAAATCAGCTTTAAAATTAAGATATGCCTTTCTGAGCATATTCTTTTTCAAAAGACGAATTTCATGATAATTAATCGCTGTTCCTGAGTTTTTTTTCAATAAAAATCGCATATCATTTTCTTCCAGCAATCCTTCTTCAAAAAGCTTCTCAGGACTAATAAAAAGAATATTCCCTGCAAATGAAGAAATAAAATTATATGGAGAATTCCCTTTTCCTGTAGGATTTATTGGTAATATTTGCCACAGTTGTTGTCGTGTATCGTGTAAAAAATCGATAAAAGCAAAGGCTTCTTTTCCCATATCACCAATTCTAAATTTTCCCGGTAAAGAGCCTATTGGTAGCAAAATACCACTACTTCTGCTATACATGTTGAAATGTCATTAATTAATTATAGCTGCTATCTTATTTATTTCAGAAAAAATATACTCAAATACTTTTATTATTGTAATAAAAGTAAAAAAATCTTTCAAATATTCATAGAAATTTTACCTAAATTCTGCAAAGAAGTTTCGTAATGAGCATTTAAATAACGATAAATCAGGAAGTAACCCGATTGAATCATAGCATCAGCTATGGTGATTGAGGATTACTTAGTGTAACGACTGATTTGAAGTTAGTTGGATGCATAATAGATAATTCCTTGCGGATTTTAGGTTTTATATATATTATTGATTTATAATTTTTTGAGATGACTTTATTCTTTTGATTTTTTCCTTCTGTATCTGTTATATTTCTTTGTTAATTTACGAAGATATTTCCATTGCTTTTTTTTCAGCATTCTCCAGTCGAAACGCCATTGCCAGTTTCCTTCGATAGTCCCAGGGATATTCATCCTTGCCCTCGAATCTAATTCCAGAAGATCCTGCATTGGAATTATGGCTATACGGGAAACCGAAGACCATGCCGTTTCAATTATTTTCTTGTGCAGATGAATCAATCCCGATGAGTAATAATTTTTTAAATTTTCCTGTTCCTTGGGAGTTATGTCTTTTAACCAGCCAATAGTTGTATTATTATCATGAGTTCCGGTATAAACTACAGAGTTATTTGATGTATAATTATGAGGCAAATAAGAATTTTTTTCATCTGAAGAAAAAGCAAATTGCAAAACTTTCATTCCAGGAAGATGAAATTTCTCTATAAGTCTTTCTACTTCCGGAGTAATTACTCCGAGATCTTCTGCAATGATAGGTAAATCACCTATCATATGTTCTAATTTTTCCAATAATTCCTCACCTTTTGCTTTCATCCATTTCCCATTTTCCGCAGTCTTTTCTCCTTCAGGTATTGCCCAAAAGGATTCAAGTCCTCTAAAATGATCAATACGTATTATATCAAACATTTTTAAATTAAAATGAATTCTTGCTATCCACCAGTCAAAATTTCTTTCTTTTATGTGCTCCCAGTTATATACAGGATTTCCCCATAATTGTCCTGTTTCACTGAAATAATCCGGTGGGACACCTCCTACCCATTTCGGGGTTCCTTGTTCATCCAGCAAAAATATATCCTGATTTGCCCATACATCTGTACTGTTGAGTGAAATATAAAGCGGCAAATCGCCTATAATTTTAATTCCACGCTTATTAGCATAGGTTTTTAATTCAAACCATTGTTTAAAAAATATATATTGTACGAAACGCTGAAATTCTATTTCTTCTGAGAAATGTAACATAGCATCATCAATACTTTGACGGTCACGATGTTTTATTTTATCTTCCCATTTGTTCCAACATTTATTATTTTCTTCATTCTTTTCATTCTCTTTTATAGATTGAAACAAAGCATAATCATTTAGCCACCATGAATTTTCTCCGAGAAAGGAATAATAAGGATCTTTCCTGTTTTCAAAATCAGCCCTAAATGAATCATATGCTTTTTTCAGCATCTTCATTTTATTTCTGCAAACTTCTTCGTAATCAATTTTTAATAATGAACTTTCAGAAATGAAAAGGCGCAAATCTTCTTCTTCCAGTAATTTTTCTTCACGAAGTTTATCAGGACTGATTAAAAGAATGTTTCCTGCAAATGCAGAAAAAGACTGATAAGGAGAATTCCCTCCTCCTTGAGGATTTAATGGTAATATTTGCCATAACTGCTGATGTGTATCATGTAAAAAATCTACAAACGCATAGGCTTCTTTTCCCATACACCCGATTCCAAATCTTCCGGGTAAAGAACTTATTGATAACAAAATGCCACCACTTCGGTTATACATAAAAAGAAAATTTAATTTTACTCTGTAATATTATTTACTCAGGATTATTGTTCCATTTTATTATTTCTATGGGATGAAATTAGAATATTTTAATCAGACTTATTGTCGGAGACTAAATTCACATCCACAGTATTGTTGATTATAAAATCCGTTTTCTTTTAACAACTGGCGGTGACGTTCACTCAGTCCGCCCTTTCTCCAGTTTTGATTCCAAAAAAT
>JAENXA010000048.1 GCA_016649735.1 Prolixibacteraceae bacterium
AAATCATTTCTTTTGAAGTGGTAAAAGGATTTTTAAACCTAACTTTCTCATCTTTATTCTGGACAAAACAGTTACTTTCAGCCTCTAAAGATAAATCTTTCGGACTTACAGAAGCATCTGAAGACTCTCCTCTTTATATGATTGAATATTCATCTCCCAATACCAACAAGCCATTACATCTTGGACATGTAAGAAATAATCTGCTGGGATATTCATTAGCCAACATTTTAAAAGCCAACGGGAAAAAAGTTGTTAAAACCAATATTGTAAATGACCGGGGTATTCATATATGTAAATCTATGTACGCTTGGAGAACATGGGGCGAAGGTAAAACTCCGGAAAGCTCTAATATGAAAGGAGACCATCTTGTAGGTGATTTCTATGTTCTGTTTGAAAAACATTATCGTCAGGAGATAAAAGAATTAATGGAAAACGGCATTACTGAAGACGAAGCCAAACAAAAAGCACCATCTATTCTTGAAGCCCATAAATTACTTCAGAAATGGGAAGCCAATGATACTGAAACCCGCAAACTATGGTCTAAAATGAACAAGTGGGTATATGACGGATTTGATCAGACATATCGTGAACTGGGAGTAGACTTTGATAAAATATATTACGAATCAGATACATATCTTGTAGGTAAAGAAGAAGTATTAAAAGGATTAAAAGAAGGACTGTTTTATCGCAAGGAAGATAACTCCGTATGGGCAGACCTTACAAAAGAAGGACTGGATCAAAAGATACTTCTTCGCAGTGATGGAACCTCTGTCTATATGACACAGGATATAGGTACTGCAAAACTTCGTTTTAAGGACTTCCCTATTGACAAAATGATATATGTAGTAGGAAACGAACAAAATTATCATTTTCAGGTACTTTCAATTTTACTGGACAGTCTTGGTTTTAAATGGGGAAAAGATCTTTATCATTTTTCATACGGCATGGTAGAATTGCCTAACGGAAAAATGAAATCAAGAGAAGGAACAGTAGTAGATGCCGATGAGCTGGTATCAGGAATGAAAGATGTAGCAAGAGAAACGTCTGAAAAACTTGGAAAGCTTGAAGACTATACCAAAGAAGAAGCACAAAAGACTTATAAAATTATCGCTCTTGGTGCATTAAAGTATTTTATTTTAAAAGTGGATCCAAAGAAAAATATGCTCTTCAATCCTGAAGAATCCATCGACTTTAACGGAAATACAGGACCTTTTATTCAGTATACATATGCACGTATTCATTCTATATTAAGAAAAGCCAAAGAAAGAGATATAGTATCAGAGAAAAAAGAAAGTGATATTTTTGAAATGTCTGAGATAGAAAAAAATATTATTAAGACTATTTCTGCATATCCTCAGGCCGTTAAAGAAGCAGGAGATTCATTTTCTCCGGCATTAATTGCAAATTACATATACTCTCTTGTAAAAGAATATAATCAGTTTTATCATGACTGTCCTATTCTTTCTGAAGAAAATAAAATAATAAGGGATTTTCGTCTGATATTATCTGAGACTGTTTCAAAAATTATTAAATCAGGTTTTAAAATGCTGGGGATTGAAGTTCCTGAAAGAATGTAATAAACTTAAATAAAAACAGAGGGGAAATGCAATGCATTTCCCCTCTGTTTTTATTTATATAAGAAACCTTAAAATCAATAAGCGTTAATAATTGCTAAGAAATCATCCGGTTTCAATGCTGCACCACCAATTAAGCCACCATCGATATTAGGATTTGAAAACAATTCTTTTGCATTCTTCGCATTACAGCTTCCACCATAAAGAATAGAAGTATTTTCTGCAATTTCTTTACCATATTTTTCAGCAATAAGACTCCGCATAAAAGAAAGCATATCTTCAGCCTGAGCAGGAGAAGCCGTTTTACCAGTACCAATAGCCCAGATTGGTTCATAAGCAAGAATCAATTTTGAAAAATCTTCTTTAGAAAGCTGAAAAACAGTTTCGTCAAGTTGTTTTTTTACAAAATCATTCTGTTTTCCTGATTCACGAATATCCAGTGTCTCACCGCAGCAAAATATAGGAGTAAGACCATTTTCAAGAACCTGTGCTAATTTTTTATTTAAAATTTCGCTATTCTCACCATAATACCCACGTCTTTCTGAATGACCTAAAATAACACATGTTGCACCTGTTGATTTAACCATTGCAGCAGAAACCTCTCCTGTATATGCTCCTTTAGGTTCTGTTCCGCAGTTTTGTGAAGACACAGAAATTCTGTCAGTGTTTACATTCTCAACAACCTTTGTTAAATGAATAAAAGGAGGAGCAAGAATAACTTTTACATCTTTAGCACCTTTTTCTGTTACATTTTTACTTACTGCTTTAGCTAACTCTATACCTTCCTGTAAAGTGGTATTGCACTTCCAGTTTCCGGCAACAATTTTCTTTCTCATTTTTTTATTTTTTATTGAATCCTGTTAATTACGTTTAAATACATACCAAAATTAATAAAGAAGATAAAAATTCCGGTCTATACCCTTCATTACATCTATTAATTTAACCAAAGTTTAAACCATTCATCTTAAATAATTAAACTAACAATGTCTAACACAAAAATTAATCATGTAAATTAACAAAAAAAGTTAAATTTTATTCCTTGTACCGGGAGAACTTTATAAAATTAAGGAATTCTTTTTAAGGAATGATTATCTTTGCTGCATATTTTATGACACAGTTTACCTTCTAAAACTTCATAATGATTCTATACTTTAAAACAAAACAGAACAGTATTATTGCCGTTCAAACAGTATCACATCTATCAGGTTCAGATACAGACAAACTAAAATGGCTCTTTAATAAAGCAACACTCATAAAAGAGGAATCTCTCTCGGGGTGGTTTGTAGGACCGCGTAAGGAAATGATAACCCCGTGGAGTACAAATGCAGTAGAAATAACCCAGAACATGGGAGTAAAAGGGATAATCCGCATAGAGGAATTCATAAGTGTTCCTGACAAAACTGCAGGATACGATCCAATGTTAAAGGCTATTTACAATAATATAGGGCAGGATATTTTTACCGTCAATAAAAAGCCTGAGCCGATTATAGAAATTGACAACATAGTTGAATACAACAAAAAAGAAGGACTGGCGTTAAACGAAAAGGAAATCAAATATCTTGATTCCGTTGCAAAAAAACTGGGACGCAAACTTACAGATACTGAAGTATTCGGTTTTTCACAAGTAAATTCAGAACACTGCCGTCATAAAATATTCAATGGTACCTTTATAATAGACGGTAAAGAAAAAGAGATGTCTCTTTTTCAGTTAATCAGAAAAACATCAAAAGTCAATCCAAATAAAATTGTTTCAGCATACAAAGACAATTGCTCTTTTGTAGAAGGACCGGTTATAGAACAATTTGCTCCTAAAAATCAGGATCGTCCCGATTTTTTTGAAATAACAGATATAAAATCAGTTCTTTCATTAAAAGCTGAGACCCATAATTTTCCTACCACTGTAGAACCATTCAACGGAGCAGCAACAGGCACAGGCGGTGAAATTCGCGACCGTATGGCCGGAGGAAAAGGAAGTCTTCCCGTAGCAGGAGTTGCCGTTTATATGACATCATATCCAAGAACAGAAGAATCCCGCAGCTGGGAACAAAACACAAAAGAACGTCCGTGGTTATACCAGACACCGGAAGAAATTCTTATTAAGGCATCAAACGGAGCCAGCGATTTTGGAAATAAATTCGGTCAGCCAATAATTACAGGCTCTCTTTTAACATTTGAGCATGAAGAAGACCATAAGAAATACGGTTTCGACAAAGTAATCATGATGGCCGGAGGAATCGGATTTGCAAAAAAAGAAGACAGTCTTAAAGATACTCCCGAAAAAGGCGATAAAATTGTATTGCTTGGAGGTGACAATTATAGAATCGGAATGGGAGGCGGAGCTGTTTCTTCTGTAGCAACAGGAGAATTTAAAAACGACATTGAACTCAATGCCGTACAGCGTGCCAATCCGGAAATGCAGAAACGAGCATTCAATGCAATAAGAGCACTTGCCGAATCTAAAGACAATAGTATTATATCAGTCCACGACCACGGTGCAGGCGGACATTTAAACTGTCTTTCGGAACTGGTAGAAGATACTGGTGGCATGGTAGATACAGCTAAGTTACCTGTAGGAGATCCAACATTATCACAAAAAGAAATTATCGGAAACGAATCACAGGAACGTATGGGATTGGTTATGAAAGCTAAAGATGTCCCTCTTTTAAAAAGAATTGCCGAACGTGAACGTGCACCTATGTATGTAATAGGTGAGGTAACAGGAGATATGCAATTTACATTTATGAATTCAAAAACGCATGAAAAACCAATAGACATGCAACTTTCATATCTGTTTGGGAATCCTCCCAAAACTGTATTAACCGATACCACTAAAAAAACAGAATTTAAAGAAATAACATACAATACAGAAAAAGTAGAAGAATATCTCGAAAAAGTACTTCAGATCGAATCTGTAGCCTGCAAAGACTGGTTAACCAACAAAGTTGACCGTTCTGTTACAGGTAAAATATCCAAACAGCAGGGAGCAGGGAAACTTCAGCTTCCCCTTAATGATGTAGGTGTTATTGCACTTGATTATACCGGAACAAAAGGGCTGGCCATTTCTGTAGGACATAGTCCTGTTGCAGGATTAGTTGATGCAGCTAAAGGTTCAGTTTTATCTATTGCTGAAGCACTTACAAATATAATCTGGGCACCTATGACCGACCATTTAAAGAGCGTATCTTTAAGTGCAAACTGGATGTGGCCTGCCAAAAATCCCGGTGAGAATTCCCGTATTTATCAGGCAGTAAAAGCGGTCAGCGATTTCGCATGTGAACTTGGAATCAATATTCCTACAGGAAAAGACTCCATGTCAATGACACAGAAATACAAAGATGATGTTGTCTATGCCCCGGGAACCGTAATTATTTCAGCTTCAGGTGAAGTTTCAGACATCAGAAAGGTAGTAGAACCTGTTATTGTAAACGACTCTACCAAACCTTTATATTATATAGACCTGTCTTCTACACCATTTGCATTAGGCGGAAGTGCTTTTGGTCAGATTTGCGGCAGAATTGGTAAAACAGCACCAACAGTAGCTGACACTAAATACTTTGTAAAAGCTTTCAATACAATTCAGAAATTAATTGAGGATGAAAACATTTTAGCAGGACATGATATCTCAGCCGGAGGATTAATCACATGTCTTCTGGAAATGTGTTTCAGTGATAATGAAACAGGATTAAATATTGATCTTTCAAAATTAAATGAAAAAGACCCTGTAAAAACATTATTCAATGAAAATCCCGGATTAATAATTCAGTCTGATGATGCAGACGAAACAGAAAGCAAACTAAAAGAAAACAATATTCGTTTCGTAAAAATAGGAACTCCTGTTTCAAAAAGAGAAATAAACATCACAATAAATAGTCATAAATATAATTTTGATATAGACTCTTTAAGAGAATTATGGTTTAAGACTTCTTATCTGCTTGACAGAAAACAAAGCGGAGAAGAGAAAGCTCTGGAACGTTTTCAGAATTATAAGAAAAATGAACAGAACTACGATTTTGGTAACTTCACCGGAAAAGCTTCCGACTACGGAATTGACCTTAAACGTCGTAAACCAAGCGGAATAAAAGCAGCAATTATCAGAGAAAAAGGAGATAATGGAGACCGTGAAATGGCCTACATGATGTATCTCGCCGGTATGGATGTAAAAGATGTTCATATGACCGATCTCATTGAAAACAGAGAAACACTTGAAGACGTTAATATGATTGTCTTTGTAGGAGGATTTTCAAATTCTGATGTATTAGGATCTGCAAAAGGATGGGCCGGTGCTTTTAAATATAACGACAAGGCACGTGAAGCTCTTAAAAAATTCTTTGAAAGAAAAGATACTCTAAGTCTTGGAGTATGTAATGGATGTCAGCTGGCAATTGAACTTGGATTAATTCATCCTGAAGATGAGAAGAAGCCAAAAATGATGCTTAATGATTCTCATAAATTTGAATCCGCTTTTGTCAATGTTAAAATTCAGAAAAACAATTCTGTAATGCTTAAGACAATGGAAGGTATGAAACTGGGAATATGGGTAGCTCACGGAGAAGGGAAATTCTCTTTCCCATACTCAGAAGATAAATATAATATTCCCATAAAATACAGCAATGAATTTTATCCGGGTAATCCAAACGGGTCCATGTTCAATGCAGCATCAGTATGCTCAAAAGATGGAAGACATCTTGTAATGATGCCACATCTGGAACGTTCTTTTGAACCATGGCAGTGGGGTTATTATCCGTCTAACCGTAAAAAAGACGAAGTAGCTCCATGGATTGAAGCATTTGTCAATGCAAGAGAATGGATAAAGAAAAATAAAAAATAAAGTAAAATAAAAGGGAAATGAAATATCATTTCCCTTTTATTTTACTTTACAGATTATACATTATTTCTTATACACTATTTCCTTTGCCAATTTTTCAGCCTGTTCTTTGCCATCCAAATATTTTACAATAGTAAGTGCAAATTCAAGAGCAGTCCCTACTCCGCGTGAAGTAATAATATTGTCATCCACGACAACATCTTTTTTCTTTACATTAGCACCAAAAAGTTCCTTACCCATCCCGGGATAACAAACAGCATTTTTGCCTTTCAAAATATTAAGATGTCCTAAAATCATTGGTGCAGCACAAATAGCTCCGATCATCTTTTTCTCATCATTGAATTTTTTCAATAAAGATTTTAGTTCTTCATGATTTTCCAGATTTACAGTACCGGGCATTCCGCCTGGAAGAACAATCATGTCGATTTCATCAAAATTTACAGCTCTGTAGAATTGGTCAGCCTTAACTGAAATACTATGAGCACCACAAACCAAAAGATCATCTTTCATTGAAACCATAATGACCTCATGACCACCACGACGTAAAAGATCAACAGCAGAAAGTGCTTCTACTTCTTCAAAACCTTCTGCCAGACAAACTGCAATTTTTTTCATAATTTTTAAATTTTTATTAAATGAAGTGTTTCATCAATTAATTCGTAACGGCTAAGCCAGGCTTGCTTAGCTTGGTACATTTTAATCAAATTACCTGAAAATAAAGCTTTGAGCAAAGTAAAAAAGTTTAGCTGAACTGATTCTGATATTTTTTTAAACATTTGACACTTCATTTTTGAAGAAAATAACATACATAAAACAATTTAAATATACAAATAAATACTTTATAAATATCTATTTAAAATCAAAAACATTTTTCGGAGTGATATCAGTGTTAGTAATTTAACAGAATCAAATTTAGCACAGGAAAAAATAACAAAAATTAGAATAATTATTTGCAAAAAATAGTATTTTGTACACAAGCCGATCCCGATGGGACAAAACCGGTTAATCAAATTTAAAAACTATTTATAAATGATTCAGACCGACATAAAAGCAAACAGACCAGAATCGATAGATTCGGAGATCGAAACAGGTTATTTTGCACAAAACACAGATATTAAGGACACTATTGAAGAATTACGCGAAGGGAAGCACATTTTAATTGAAAAAATTTATAGCAATGGATTAGATCTATTAAATGAATTACAATCGTACCTCAAAAATATATATCCTACAGATTCCTTTCAGGATCAACGTGCGTTTCGCTCGGAATATCGGAAATTATCGAACCTAATATTAATAAGGGTTAAAGGGAATAAATTAGCCGTTAAAAAAGCACCTTCTATTGGCTGGCTGGAAAAGTTATATCCTGAAACAGATGATTTTCTTTTACCTTTTCCCCAGATTCAGGGATTAAATAGTGCTTGGCAATGGTATAGCAATGGAATATTGATTCCAGGCTTAAGAAACAAAATTCATCCCTATTACGGGGTTTATTTTCCAACACGTTTTGAGCATATACAACTTTTTGATCATTGGCTAAAACATTACGAAGGAGCAAAAAAATCGGCTATCGACGTCGGCATTGGTAGTGGTGTACTTTCATTCCTATTGATGAAACATGGTTTTCAAAAATCATTTGGGACCGACATCAATCCCAATGCGATTATTGGTTTAAATGAGTCAATGGAAGGAACGAAGTTTTCGCGTAAAATCGAGATCGATTATGGCTATTTATTCGGTAAGTGGGAGAAACAAACTGAACTGATCGTATTTAATCCGCCATGGTTGCCGGCCTCACACAACTTGGATCGCCTTGATGAAGCAATCTATTACAATGATCAACTCTTTCCTGATTTTTTTGAAGAGGCACAGAAGCGACTACTCCCGGAAGGAAAAATCGTATTATTATTTTCCAATTTAGGACAAATCACCAATGTTGCAAAAGAGCATCCTATTGAAAAAGAGCTTCTTAATGGAAACCGTTTTAAATTAGAACAATGTCTTAAAAAACCGGTAAAAGCAGCTTCAGAAAAAACAACAAGAAAAGCACCCTGGCGTTCTGAAGAGAAGGTAGAACTATGGGTGTTAAAGCAAAAATAAAACTTTTTATAACTTATTTATAAATGTTTTAACAACCAGAAAAAATACATTTTTATATTTTACAGGGAAAATCAGTCTTTATAAAAAATTAAAGTCAAATAGCCTTATATTTGCGTAAACAAAAGTTAAAACAAGTAACAATAATTTATGAAAAGAACTTTAAAGGAATATTTACTGATAACTTTAAAAGGAATCGGCATGGGAGCCGCAGATGTTGTTCCCGGAGTATCAGGCGGAACAATAGCTTTTATAACCGGCATATATAAAGAACTTATTGATTCCATAAAATCCATCAACATATCTGCAATAAAATTATTACTTAAGGGTAAAATAAAATTATTCTGGAAAGCTATCAACGGAACATTTCTATTAAGTATTATTACAGGAATAGGAATCAGTATTTTTTCTCTGGCCAGACTGATGACATTTTTACTGGAAAATTATCCCGTTCTAATCTGGTCTTTTTTCTTTGGACTAATTGTCGCTTCCATTTTATATATTGCAAAAGAAATTAAAAGCTGGAAAGCCGGAACTATTATTTCACTGATGCTGGGTATAATAACAGCATACTGGATTACAGTAATTTCTCCTGCAGAAGCAAATGCAACAAACTGGTTTATTTTTCTTTCAGGTTCAATTGCAATTTGTGCAATGATACTTCCGGGTATTTCCGGCAGTTTTATACTTGTATTACTCGGAATGTATAAATTTATTCTGGGAGCTGTCTCCGATTTGAATATATCGGTTCTATCATTATTTATTTTTGGCGCTTTTATCGGAATTGTTGTATTTTCGAACCTGCTGTCATGGCTGCTTAAAAAATACTATGCTGTTACGATGGCTCTGCTTACAGGTTTCATGACAGGATCACTTAACAAAGTATGGCCATGGAAAGAAGCAATAAACAATATCGGTTCACAAAAA
>JAENXA010000054.1 GCA_016649735.1 Prolixibacteraceae bacterium
GGATCATCTTCATCCTGTCTGTAACGAAGCAGCCACGCATTTTTTTTGTTATAAACATTATAAATTGAAAAAATCCATTCTCCCTGCCATTTTTTGTGATGTTCGTTTTTGCATTTAATTATAAACGAAAGATCCAGACGATGATATGGATCGTATCTTCCAGCATTTCTTTTTCCATATAAAGGTATCAGTGTACCATTAATTTTGTAATATTGTTCAGGTATTGTTACCGGCTGTCCCGAGGCATAGATCCAATTGGCAGATAAAGATGTTCTTGATCCTGTTTTGTAATTAAGAACTATTGTATAGTAATGAGGTTTGTCAAAAGGAGCTGAATATGTTTTTCCCTGATTGATTTCAGGAATGGTTCTTTTTGCCCGGGAGTATGTATAGCCCATCCAGCCTGTTAATAATCCCTCCGTTTTTTTTATTGATAGTTCTATTCCGTAGGATTTAGAGTCGCCTGTTCTTATTTCTCCTTCAAGATATTTGTTTAGCAATAAATCAGCATGATCTACAAAATCTATAGTGTTTTGCATTTTTTTATAGAATAATTCAACAGATGTCTGATATATTCCGTTTCTAAAATTTCTAAAAGAACCTATAGTCCACTGGTCTCCAATCTGAGGTTTTATATTACAGTTTGAGGTAAACCATAAATCCAGAGGTGTGCCTGCCATAGAACTTGAAGCTTTTTGAATATATTGATGGTTACGGTTATAGCTGAATTTTACAGACCAGTCATTTTCTATAATATAATTTATTTCCAGCCTGGGTTCCAGTCCTAAATAATTTTTAAAAACATTTCCGGAACCATAATGTGTAGAATCACATACTTCGTAGTTACTGTTGTATTTATAAACTGTTGTTTCCCCTATATTTTGGAAAAGAGAACTTCTTAGTCCAACTCTGACATTTATTTTTCTTTGTATTTTAGTCATTAATGAAATATATGCGCTATGTTCAAGAGAACGATTTTTTTCAACAGAATAAGTTTTATAAATACTGTTTTCGTCTAATCCTCTTATAGATCCAGGGTTTAACTCATGCATATAACTTTGTATCCCAAATTTTAAAGTCATTTCCGGCTGTATATAAAAAGAGAAATCAAATTTCTGACCGAGTTCCTTAACATTTGAATTCCACAACCATGAATCTGTATTGCTTTCTTCGTTTGTTCCAAGTTCATAATCATATTTACTCCATACAGTAGTAGCGTTCATGAATAACCTTGCACCGAAAAGGTGGTTCCATCTGAAAGAAAATATTTTGTTTCCAAAATTTAGCTTAAAATCTGAACTTTTCATTTTGTCAAGTCCGAAATATGTATTTATAAATATTTTATTTTTTTCATTAATTTTATTACTAAGTTTAAAATTAAGATCATAAAAATATAGTTTACTTTCTCTGACATCTTTATTGCTTGAAAGCGGAAGAAATAAATCCAAATATGTTCTTCTTCCCGAGGCCAGGAAGGTGGTCTGATCTTTCTTTACAGGACCGTCTATTGTAAATCTTGCCGATAGAAGTCCAATACCTCCTTTACCTGAAATTTTATGAGGATTTCCGTCTTTTATTCTGACGTCCAGAATAGAGGCAAGTCTTCCTCCGTAAGAGGCAGGTATGTCACCTTTATAGAGTTTCAAATCATTTACTGCGTCATTATTAAAAGAAGATAAAAATCCCATAAGATGAGTAGCGTTATATACTGTGGCTTCATCCATTAGTATCATGTTCTGGTCTGAAGATCCTCCGCGTATACTAAATCCTGAATTCCCTTCTTTTATGAACTGGACTCCCGGTAATAGCTGAAGAGCTTTTATAAGGTCTGGTTCTCCAAGCAGGGCCGGAATTTTGTTTATAGTTTTAGGACTGAGTCTCTCGATACCTGTTTCAATTCTACTGATATTTTTATTCTCATTTTCGGCTTTTACTATAACTTCTTTTATTTTTTCAGGAGCAGATTTTAATTCGATTTTTATTGTCTGAGTTTTGTCTATTGAGAACTTTTTGATTTTAGTACTATAGCCTAAAGATGAACATATAAATGAATATGTACCGTTTTTAATTGAGATAGAAAAGAAACCATAATTATTGGTGACTGCTCCTGTTTTTAATTCCTTGACAAAAATATGGGCACCGATTAGTACTTCTCCTGTTTCCGAATCTTTTACATACCCGTTTATGGTATTCAATCCCCTTTGATCTTGATTGTGCTCACCATAAGCATATATGAAGGGAAAAAGATATATTATAAACAGGATTATAAATTTATTTAGAATCCTGTTTATTTTAAAAATACACACTATTTTTTAGTTTATATGTACAATAATTACTTTAGGATAGTCCGTTTATTTTACTATCTATGGCGTCTATCATTTTATTTAATTTTTCAGGTCTTGAAATAAAATCCATTTCGTCAACGTTGAAAATAAGTAGTTTGCTGCTTTGGTAATGGCTGATCCAGGCCTCATAACGGTTGTTTAACTGTTCCAGATAATCATGTCTTATTGAAGCTTCATATTCTCTGCCTCTTTTTTGTATCTGACGGACAAGGGTGGGAACACTTGCTCTTAAATAGATTAAAAGATCAGGAGATTTTAATAACCTGTTTATCATTTCGTAAAGACTGCTGTATGTTAGGAAGTCACGTGTTGACATTAAACCCATATCATGTAGATTTGGAGCAAAAATCTCGGCATCTTCATATATAGTACGGTCCTGAATGACATTTTTCCCGAATTTCTGAATTTCCATTATATCATGAAAACGACTGTTTAAAAAGAATATTTGCAGGTTATATGCCCATCTTTGCATATCCTTGTAAAAATCATTCAGATAGGGATTTTCATCTGCATCTTCATAATGAGGCATCCACCCGTAATGTTTTGCCAGAATTTCTGTTAAGGAAGTTTTTCCGGCACCAATATTTCCTGCTACTGCTATGCGCATAATTTTTTATCTTAATTCTTTAAAAAAGAAATAATTTTTGTAGACTAACTGTCTCTTTTTTAATAATCATTTTAAAGGGAAGAATCCTGCATATTTTTTATCAGGTCCGATAATTCATCCAGATATTTTCTACTGTTTGATAATCTTGGAACTTTATTCTGTCCTCCTGTTTTTTTCTTAAGAGTCATCCATTCATAGAAGAGACCTTTGGGAGCTACTATTATATGTGGATAGTCTAGTGTGATATTTTTGTATCGTTTAGCTTCATAATCCGAATTAAGTGATTTCAGCGTATCATCAAGAACAGTAGCAAATTTTGTTTCATCATTTGGTTTTTTGTTAAATTCAATAATCCATTCGTGAGCTCCCTTATTGTGATCTCCCATAAATATAGGTCCGGCAGAGTATTCATAAATTGCAGCATCTGTTTGGTTGCATGCTTCTTTTAAAGCTTCTTCTGCATTATCTACAATTAATTCTTCTCCGAAGGCATTTATAAATTGTTTGGTTCTGCCTGTGATTTTAATTTTAAAAGGATAAGTAGAAGTAAATTTAATAGTATCTCCCAGTATATAACGCCATAAACCACCGTTGGTGCTTATAACCATGGCGTAATTTTTTCCTGTTTTTACCTCCGCAAGGGATATTGCATTAGAGTTTTTGCTGAAAGTTTCATCCATAGGAATAAATTCATAATAAATTCCATAATCCAGCATAAGGAGCATATCTGTTTTATCAGGTTCGTCCTGCAGAGCAAAAAAACCTTCGGATGCGTTATATGTTTCCATAAATTTCATACGTGGGGATGGAATAATTTTTTCGAATTGTTCGCGATATGGACAAAAATTTATGCCACCGTGAATAAATAATTCCATATTAGGCCAGACTTCATTAATATTTTTTTTGCCGGTATGCTCAAGTATCTTGTGAATTAAAACCATGTACCATGAAGGAACTCCGGCAAAGGCTGTAACATTTTCGTGAATAGAATATTCTATTATTTTTTTTACTTTTTCCTCAAAATCTTCTAAAAGAGCAATTTCTGCAGGAGGCGTTTTGAAATGGGTTGACCATAATGGGGCATTTTCAATTAATATAGCCGATAAATCACCGTAATAAGAATCGCTGTTAAGTTTGTTGATTTTGTGACTTCCTCCCAGTGTCAGAATTTTTCCGCTAAAAACTTTAGAGTTAGGATAATTTTTTAAAAAGATAGTTAATATATCTCTGAACCCTCTGTAATGAACATCTGTAAGAGATTCTTTGCTGATTGGAATATATTTACTTTTATCATTAGTCGTACCTGATGATTTTGCAAACCATTTAATTTCTCCAGGCCATAAAATATCTTTTTCTCCTTTTTTTAAACGGTCAACATAAACCGAAAAATCTTCATAACGCTGAAGTGGAACTCTGTCCCGGAATTCTTTTTCAGTGGTAATAGATTCAAAGTGATATTTTCTACCAAATTTAGTATCCTTAGCTTTTTTTATTAAATTGTTAAGGACTTCTTTTTGAGTTATCAGGGGATTCCTTTTAAAAAGATCAATCTCATGAAGTCTTTTGGAATCAAAAAGGTTTATGATGGAATTAACTACAGACATAAGAACATTCTATTTTCTAACGAAGATAATTTTTTTATTTGATTATTTTATCGAACTCAGGTTAAAAAGATAGGAATAGTTTTTTTGCGCAATAAAAAAACATTTTTTAATTGTATGCAGAAACTTTAATTTTTATTTTTGTTAATTAGGAAATTAAAGAAAAGTGTAATTTTATCGCTTTGAATATTTTATAATTTTATTTCTACATAAATTAAAATAATGAACTATATCGATCTTGTTTTAGCTATAATAATATTAATAGCTGCTGTACGTGGGTTTTTTAAAGGATTTGTTTTTGAAATTGTTTCTTTTGCGGCTATTATTCTTGGAATATGGGGAGGTATTCATTTTTCTCATTATATAGCTGATTTTATGACTGTTCATTTTATCTGGCATTCAGAATATCTTTGGCTGATCTCCTTTATAATTACATTTATTTTAATAGTTTTAATTATTCATATGCTGGGTAATATCTTAAAAAGAATTATTGATGCCTGTGCTATGGGTTTTATAAATAAACTTGCCGGTATGATATTCGGTATATTAAAGGCAGCTTTTATTTTAAGTATTGTTCTTATTTTTTTTGACACACTGGATGTAAAAGTACATATTTTGCCGGAAAACATGAAACAAGAATCTAAGGTATATGAACCTTTAAGAACTTTTGCCCAGGGTATTTTTCCGTTTATTGATCTTAATCATGGAATCTTGCCTAAAGTAAAAAATGAAGAAAAGGGTATAAAGCAGGTTTAAAAAAATGTATTAAAAAGAGGTTTGGAAATTTATTACTCCGTTCTGTTTTTATATCTTTGAAGCGGAAAATCCTAAAAAATATTCTTTAGGAAAATCAGCATAATATAAATTTTTGGTGATAATGAATTTTGTAGATGAACTTACATGGAGAGGAATGATCCATGACATGATGCCAGGGACTAAAGAACAACTGGAAAAGGAAATGACTACCGGTTATCTGGGAATTGATCCTACAGCTGATTCACTTCATATAGGACATTTGGTAGGAGTTATGATCCTTAAGCATTTTCAGGCAGCTGGTCATAAACCTATTGTATTAGTGGGAGGAGCTACCGGCATGATAGGAGATCCTTCCGGAAAATCTTCGGAAAGAGTTTTGCTTAATGAGGATACTTTACGTCATAATCAGTCTTGTTTGAAAAAACAGCTTTCGCATTTTTTGGATTTTGATTCAGATGCTCCTAATAAAGCTGAGATGGTAAATAACTATGACTGGATGAAAAAGTTCAGTTTCCTGGAATTTATTCGTGATATTGGTAAACATATTACCGTAAATTATATGATGTCAAAGGATAGTGTTAAGAAACGTCTTAATGATTCATCAACAGACGGAATGTCCTTTACAGAATTTTCTTATCAGCTTGTTCAGGGGAATGATTTTCTTCATTTGTATCAGGAGAAAAACTGTAAATTACAAATGGGAGGGTCTGATCAGTGGGGAAATATAACCACCGGTACCGAATTGATTCGCCGTATGGCTCAGGGAGAAGCATTTGCTTTAACTTGTCCTCTTATTACAAAAGCTGATGGCAGAAAGTTTGGAAAAACTGAAACCGGAAATATCTGGCTTGATTCACGTTTGACATCTCCTTATAAATTCTATCAGTTTTGGCTGAATACCTCAGATGAAGATGCTGAGAAGTATATTAAAATTTTTACTATGTTTTCCAAAGAAGAAATAGATGGGACTCTTTCCGAGCATAGAGAAGCTCCCCATCTTCGTATACTTCAGAAGAAACTTGCTAAAGAGATTACAATAATGGTTCATTCTCAGGCTGATTATGAGATGGCTGTATCTGCTTCTGATATTCTGTTTGGTAAGGGTACATCAGAAGAAATAAAAAAACTTGATGAGAATACATTTCTTTCGGTATTTGAAGGAGTACCGCAGTTTAAGATTTCTATGCAGAAACTTGAAGCAGGAATTCCAGTTATGGAACTATTGTCAGATGATACGGGAATTTTTCCGTCAAAGGGAGATCTTCGCCGCACCATTAAAGGGAACGGACTTAGTATTAACAAGGGAAAAGTACAGGATCAGGAATTTGTAATCAATAAAGATTTTTTGATAGATGAGAAATATATTCTTGTACAAAAAGGAAAGAAAAATTATTTTTTAATTATTGCGGAATAACTTATTCTGACAAAAAAAAGTCCTTGGAAATTATTTTCCAGGGACTTTTTTTTGTCAATCACTTCCGAACCTGCCGGAAACTTATTTTCTATTTTTTAACTCTTTCACTATAGCTTCTGTCTCTGGTGTCAACCTTAATAAGATCATCGGTGTTAATAAATATGGGAACCATAATTTCAGCTCCTGTTTCCAGAGTAGCAGGTTTCAATGCAGTAGAACTTGCTGTATTCCCTTTTTCTCCCTGAATTGTTGAAGTAACTTTCAATTCAACGAAAGGTGGCATTTCTGTTGTCAGAGGGGTCTCAGTTTCAGAATGAAAATTAATGTCAATAATCTGACCTTCTTTCATAAGGTCAGGATTTTGGACCATATCAACAGGAAGATTAATTTGTTCGAATGTTTCGGTATGCATGAAATTAAGTCCCATGTCATCCTTGTACAAATACTGATATTGACGACGTTCTACACGTACTCTGTTAATTTTTACTCCTGAATTGAATGTATTGTCAATTACTTTTCCCGTTTTTAAATTTTTTAATTTTGTACGAACAAAAGCAGGTCCTTTGCCGGGCTTTACATGCTGAAATTGAACTATAGTGAAGAGCTGACCATTTAATTCAAGGGTTAACCCATTTTTAAAATCGCTTGTATCTGTTGCCATCTTTTTTAATTGTATTAAAATATTTTATTCAGTTTTTAGATTTTGTTGCAAAAATATATAAAATTTATTCATTATGGAAAACAGTTAATATAAATTGTTTAACTATTGTGGCTTAAAGGATTGCTGTGTTGTCTTTACTTTTTATGTTTTTCTCCGTTTTTATCATATGATACCAGTTCTGCCTTCAGCGATCCTATAAACATATCAAATTCCAAAAGTACCGGAATTCGATACTTGTCTTTTGTAATATAAAATTTTAGTCCGTCAGATCGTTTGAATAATTTGCCCTTACTGACATAAGGAGATAGAACATAACATTCTTTTTTCCCGAATTTAGTTTTTATTTCTTCAGTCCCCATATATTTAACTGACATAAAAAGACATTCATCGGCATGGAATACCGGGAGGGTAAAGAATTCCCCCTGTTTTAGTTTATCAAGAAAATTATTGTGACGCAGATAAAAGAAAGCGGTTAAAATATCTACTGTATTATGTGGTGCTTTACTTCCGCCTGAACGTTTGCTGAAAAGGGAATCTTTGTCGTTAAAAAAGAAGGTTTTATTGTAATACCGATGTTTTTGTTCACGGATATTACGGATCGTCATATAGGGTAAAATTGTTTTTGGATCTGAGAAACTTTCATAAATGTCATCTACTCCAAAAAGAGAATTTGTAATCCCGGTGGTATATCCTCTCATGTAAAAATGTAGAGCCTCCTTATTTTCAAAAGTAGTGTCGCTGACAGTAAGATATGCTTTCCCTCCTTTCATAAGGCCATAATGAAGAATATATGATAATTTTTCATAGGTTTGTGACATTGCTGAAAGACTTAAACAGACCAGCAGGAATAGAAGCAACTTTTTTCTCATATAAATAATCATTTAAAATTAAATCTTATAATACTGTAAGATAGTAAAAATTACATTTATACCTGAGGTCTAAGTATATTTTTTTTTGATATTCCTGCAATAAAATTTTTCAGATAAAAAGGTTCAAAATAAGCTACATCTACAAATTGTTTCGCAATAAATGATTGATATGATAGATTATTCATAAATCTTGATGAGCAGATAATATCCGGAATAAAAAATGCATTGGGATTTGTTATTACTTTTTTTGCCTTTTCAGAACCGTTACCAAAGAATGCAACAGGATATTTTTCGAGTTCTTCCTTAAAAGAATCTTTATCCAGAACTTTTGCGCAGACAGGTTTTATCTCCTTGTTATTAATATCATAACTGGCAGTGTAAACTTCCATTCTTCTGGCATCAATCATAGGAGCATAAATTAGTTTATTATTATCGGGAAGATTGAATTTAGATTTATTTAATCTTACATAATCACTCATTGCCTGTAGCGGGCTAATGGCTATTAATGGAATGTCCTGAGCATAACATAAACCTTTTGCAATGGAAACGCCTATTCTTAAACCTGTATAGGAACCAGGACCTTTGCTTACAGCTACACCATCAAGCAGTTTATAGTCTATATTGTTTTTTGTCATAAGGTTCTGTATATATACTGCCATTAATCTGGCATGATTCCGGCCTTCTTTATTTTCTTTAAAATCAACAATTTTCCCTTTTTCTGAGAGAGAAACACTACATATTTCAGTAGAGGATTCAATATTTATAATATATGACATTTTTTTGTTTTTGGCAAAGATATAGATAATCATTTACATTTTTAAATGGGGTAAAAGGGTAATTGAAAGAGATAAGGCAGTGATCAGCTGAAAAATGCTAAAAAAATTATTCCTTTAAACTGAACGAATTTTTCTTAATTTCTCTCATAATAAAAAGTGTTAAAA
>JAENXA010000099.1 GCA_016649735.1 Prolixibacteraceae bacterium
GTTGAATACAAAGTAATTAATAATTAATTTAATTTGAATTCTGTAGGTCGTAGAAATTATTATTTTTACGACCTTTTTTCCCCTTTAGGTAGGACAGTTTTAAATTATTATACTAGGACAGTTTCTTTTTACTATATACAACTAACTAACTAACTAACAGTCATCTATCTTTAAATGACATTTAAGCGTATTATTTTAAATAAAAAAGTTCACATTCATTTCTTTTTAATAAATTTGTTAAAAAGTAAAATAATTTTCTACACTGCAGACAAAAGTTCAAAATTACATATAGATATTGAAGGAGTAACAGATAATGGTATTGTTTGCAAGTGCAGCAAAGACCTGTAAAAAAAGAAATGTGTTTATACAGAAAAAAATCAATTAAGATTAATATGTACAGGCAAATGATCACTAAATCCCCCGTGGTATTTAAATCCTATATATGTTCTATCAGGACGCATTCCTTTATACTTTACATCAGGTTCTAATAAAAAATCAAGATTAGAAATTCCTGTGTTATTTATATCAACTGACAAATGATTTTTATCTGTTTTTAATAAATTATCAGAAACTATAATATGATCAAATATCTGCCAGCTCTGATGATATTTTAAAGTTCCGCCATGCCAGGAAGAAGAAAGATCTATAAGTTCATTCTTAACTGACAAATCATCATTTTTTTTAGCTTTAAGATAATATTTTATACTTTTATTTGAATATTCATCATTAAAATCTCCCATAATGACAATCCTTGGATTTTTATAAATTTCAAAAAGATGGTCTGTTAAATTACGCAAACGTTCAGCAGCCATTCTTCGCAAATTTTCAGTTTTAGCCTGCCCTCCATATCTCGATGGCCAGTGATTAAAAAACAAATGAAGCGTATCACCGTTAAAAAGACGAAACTGAACATATAAAATTTCTCTTGTTTTATTAATATGTCCGTTGGGATATAAAATAGGATAATATTTGTATTCCAAAGGAGTTACCTTTTCAGGCATGTATAAACATGCAACATCAATCCCCCTTTCATCAGGAGAATCCTTATGAATAATCTTATATTTTAAAGATGATAATGATGTCCTAAGTGTCAGTTGTTCCAGTACAAAACGATTTTCAACCTCTGCCAATCCAACAATTTCAGGGAAATGATATTCACATGAAGCTATAATAGCTTTTGATATATGATTAAGTTTTTTGTAAAAACGAAATGAAGTCCAGTGCCTTTCCCCTTCAGGTAAAAATTCTTCATCAATTGTCAAAGGATCATCTCTTGTATCAAACATATTTTCAGTATTATAGAAAATAATATTTACTCCTGAATCTTCGTCATTTTTTCTAACTGAAGAACTACAGGACATGAGCCAAATAAACAGGAGAACAAAAAAGACATATGGAAACTTCTTTTTTAAATTCATAGTCTTAGATTTTTGTTTCGAATTGCATTCAATAATGAAAGAATATAAAACTTTTAAAATTAAAAGTCAATAATTTTTTATTCAGGGTACAACAAATACTTTTTCCGTATTTTCCTGTATTTTTTAAGATCAGGCTGCCATGATTCCCTGATTTCTGCAACAGACTTTCCGGCACGAATATCCTTCAATAGCTGATCTGTACCTGCAAGAAGATTAAACCAGTTTTCAGAACTAAAAAAAGCCTTTTCTCCAGGAAACATTTTATAATATTTTAAAAAATAAGACAATGAAAATCGACTTTTAATACCGGTATTACGCAAATCCTCTCCGTAACATACTTTCCCTTTTTGTTTAGGATTCTTTGCCATTCCTTCAATACTCTCAGGAGTAAATGAAAAATCTCCCATCTTTAAGTCAGGATAACCTATTACCTGAAAAGGAAAATGCGTTCCTCTTCCTATACTTATATTTGTGGATTCAAAAAAGCACAGAGAAGGATACAAACGAATTGCTGTATCATCAGGCAAATTAGGAGATGGTTTTACAGGAAGAGAATAAAAAGTATGATGGGTATAATTTTTAACAGGAATTACTGTAAGGTCACATTTTTCTCCATTTATAAGCCACCCTTCTCCGTTAATCATCATAGCCATCTCCCCTGCGGTACAGCCATGAACAACAGGCACAGGTTCCATTCCCACAAAAGACCGATATTCAGGTTTCAAAACAGGACCATCAATATAATCACCGTTAGGATCAGGTCTGTCAAGAATAATCAACTTAACGTTATTCTCAGAACATGATTCCATAACATAATGCATAGTACTGAAATAGGTATAGAAACGGACACCTACATCCTGCAAATCAAAAACCATAACATCCAGATCACGCATCTGATAATCCGACGGTTTTTTGTTTTTACCATATAAAGAAACTACCGACAACCCTGTAACGGGATCAGTCTGTCCTGAAACAAATTCTCCTGCATCAGCAATTCCCCGTAATCCGTGTTCAGGACAAAAAATTCTCTCAATATTAATTCCCTCTGAAAGCAAAAAATCAAGTAAATGTTGTTTTCCTATATAAGAAGTATGATTTACCACTATTCCTACTCTCTTATTTTTTAAAAGAGGGAGATAAGTATCGTATTGCTCAGCACCAGGTTTAACAGAAAGTTCACTAAATCCTGAACATGATACTATTAAAAAACAAAAAAACAAAAGACAATAACGCATTATTATTTAATTTTTGATAAAACGAAGATAAAAAATAAATACCCGGATCTGGCCTTGCTTACCTCAAACTTTTTTTATTTTTGTAAAAGAAGATATTCTTCCCTTTAAATCGGTAATAATTATACTTTTTTTATCAGGAAAGAATAATTCCCGAATAAATATGAAATAAAATGATTAAATCAATAAACGCTCTTACACTTTTTTCTGTTTTCTTTTTAACAATACAAATTTCTTTTGCACAGAAGGATCCTGAATTCTTAAAATACATGAACGATACGTGGGTAGATTCCACTTTGCAGAACATGTCCACAGACCAGAAAATAGGTCAGCTTTTTATAGTTCAGGCATATAGTAAAGAGAATTCAACAATAGATAAACCTTTAAATGAAATAAAACAATTTCAGGCAGGAGGTGTTATATTTATGCAGGGAACTGCAAAAAAACAGGCAACCTTTACAAATCAGCTTCAAAAAAACAGCAAGATCCCTCTTCTAATTTCAATGGATGCAGAATGGGGACCATCATTCAGATTAGCAGATTCTCCCAGATACCCTACACAAATGGCTCTTGGAGCTATTCAGGAGGACAGTTTAATATATAAGATGGGTACTGAAATAGCACATCAACTTAAACGAATAGGAGTTCACATTAATTTTGCACCTGTAAGTGATGTCAACAATAATCCATTAAATCCTGTTATAAATTTTAGAAGTTTTGGTGAAGATCCTAATAAAGTAGCTCATAAAGCATGGTTATATGCAAAAGGTATGCAGGATGAAGGAATTCTTGCCGTAGCCAAACATTTTCCGGGACATGGTAACACAAGCACTGATTCTCATCTGGGACTACCTGTTAATAACCAAAGTATCGAAGAATTAAATAATGTAGAATTATATCCTTTTAGGCAACTGATTAATGACGGTATTGGAGGAATAATGGTTGCACATATTCAGGTACCCGCCCTGGAACCTAATGAAAATATACCATCTTCTCTTTCAAAAAATATAATTCAGGGACAATTAATTGAAAAAGATCATTTTAAAGGATTAATTGTTACCGATGCCATGAATATGAAAGGTGTAACAGATAAATTTCCTTCAGGAGAAGCCGTAGTAAGGGCAATTATCGCCGGTAATGATATGGTAGAAATAGTTCCCGATATAAACAGTGCAGTAAATGCGCTGAAAAAAGCTATAAAACAAAAAAGAATAAGCATAGATGAACTAAATCATAAATGCCGAAAGATACTGGCATTAAAAAAATGGATGAATCTTGATCATTTTGAACCAATTTCCACAAAAAATATTAATAAAGATATTAATCTTTCGCAATACAGTCTCACACGCAGACTGCTGCACGAAGAATCTCTCACATTGCTTAGAAACAAAAACAATATTATTCCTCTTCAAAGGCTCGACACACTACGTATTGCTGCAATTGTTCTGGGTACTAATAACACTTCTGAATTTCAGCACATGGCTGCTAATTATATGAATGTTTCTTTTTTCAATCTAAGGAAAAATGCAACCTCCGAAGAAGTGAATCAGCTTATTAAAAGACTTAAAGATTTCAATTTACTTTTATGTGACATTGAGGATCTAAATCTATACCCTAAATCACAATACGGAACAGACTCTTCAATTAATGAATTCATAGGAAAAACGGCATTCAAAAAGAAACGTATTTTCGTCCTGGAGGGGAATCCATATTCTCTAAGATATCTTTCCGGAATTGAAAGATCTGATGCTTTACTTATAACATATCAGGAAAATAAAATAACAAAAGAGCTTGCAGCTCAGGCTATTTTCGGAGCCATAGACATAAATGGAAAACTTCCTGTAAATATAAATAGTTCATTTAGACTCGGAGATGGCATTAATATATATAAAATCGACCGGTTAATATATACAATACCTGAAGATGCAGGAATTTCTTCTGATTATTTATATCATCGTGTAGATAGCATTATTAAAGATTGTATAGAAAAAAAAGCATGTCCAGGATGTCAGGTATTAATGGCAAAAGACGGAAAGGTAATTCTAAATAAATGTTATGGTTATCATACTTATGACAATAAAATACCGGTAAAATCTGATGATCTTTATGACTGGGCATCACTTACTAAAATAACAGGTCCTCTGCCTGCATTAATCCGTTTATATGATGAAGGAAAATATAAACTGGATATTCCTTTTTCGAAATACTGGCCTAATTTCTTAGAATCGAATAAAAAAAGAATTACTTCACGTGAAATTCTGACTCATCAGGCACGGCTAAAATCAGGTATTTTTTTTTGGAAAGAAGCTTTATTACCTGATGGTACTCTTGATTCAACTATATTCTCAACAAAACCGACCAAAGATTTTTCTGTAAGGGTTTCATCTCATCTATACATGAACCGTAAAAACATTTCAGATATGATGAATCTAATTAAAGATTCAGAATTACTGAAACATGCTAAATACAAATATTCGGGTATGGCTTTTTATATTTATCCTTTCATTATAGAAAATATAACAGGACAGGATTATCAGTCATATTTAAAAGAAACTTTCTACGCACCACTTGGAGCCTCTACAGTAACATATAATCCTTATCTTTATTTTCCTTTATCCAGAATTGTTCCTTCCGAAAAAGATGATTTTTTCAGACATGAACTTCTCCATGGATTTGTATCTGATGAAGCAGCTGCAATGCTGGGAGGAGTGTCAGGGAATGCAGGTCTGTTCGGATCAGCAAATGATTTATCAAAAATCATGGAGATGTATCTTCAGAACGGAAATTACGGAGGAATTAACTTCATGAGTAAAAAAAGTCTTGCTGAATTTACAAGGGTTCAATACAAAAAGAATAAAAACAGAAGAGGTTTAGGTTTCGACAAACCATCTCTTGATAACGATAAAAACAAACCCGATGAATGTTATCCTGCTGTTTCAACAAGTCCGGAAAGTTACGGACATACAGGATTTACAGGAGGTCTTACATGGGTTGATCCCAAAGAAAAGATTCTTTTTGTATTTCTAAGCAACAGAGTTTATCCGACCCGCGAAAATCATAAACTTGTTGAAATGAATGTGCGTTCAAAATTATTACAGACTATTTATGATAGTATAGGTAAAAATTCAACTTATTAAAGGCACAATAATATGTTTTTAAACATATTATCACATTTTTCTAATATGTTTAAAAACACTTGACAATTCATTAAAACACTTTATTAATCTACATTTTATTTTTATTTCGCTTAACTAAAATAATTTATTTATTTTTTAGTCAAATTTTACTTTGTATTTATTTATGCTTTCTAATTTTTATTTTTTAAATTTAAGCAATAGACAAAGATATATTTCAACCTGTAATCAATAAAATTATACTGTTATGGAAGAAAAATTAACTTTTAATGAGCTTCGTAAAATTAAAGACGAGTTACCTAACGGAGCTATTCACCAGATAGCCAAAGAATTTAACATTGAAGTGGAAACCGTAAGGAATTATTTTGGAGGAGCTAACTATAAAAGCGGAAAATCTGTTGGTCTACATATAGAACTTGGACCTGATGGAGGAATAGTACTATTAGACGACGATAAAATTTTAAAAAGAGCAAAAGAATTAATAAAGGAATGATAA
>JAENXA010000202.1 GCA_016649735.1 Prolixibacteraceae bacterium
AACTAATTCTTAATTTGCTATTCTATCTATTTTTATCAGGTTTTATTTTAAAGATTTTTATTATTTTTGCACTCAATTATAAATAGTTAAAAAGTCAATCATAAATCTTCTGTTTATAAGAGCAATCATTGTTTTTTATGTAAACTAAAATAAATGACAAACGTAAAAATTTTTGATAAAGAATTTCGTCTTTATATTCCTAAAACAAAAATTTTCTCTGCGGAGGAAAGAATTGCTGAAGATATAAACATAAAATTTAAAGGGAAAAATCCTTTATTTATCAGTATCTTAAAAGGCTCTTTTATGTTTGCCACTGAAGTTTTTAAAAGAATAACCCTTAATGATGCTGAAATTTCATTTGTCAGATTATCTTCATATTCGGGTATCTCTTCTACCGGAAAAGTAAAGAGTATTATTGGATTGAACGAAAATATTGAAGGACGACATATCATCATTCTTGAAGATATAATTGAAACCGGGATCACAATAAAAAAAAGTATAGATCTTCTAAAGTTAAAAAAACCATCAGACATTTATGTAGCAACACTTCTGCTTAAGCCTGACAAATTACAGACACCCATTAAAATTGATAATGCAGGTTTTAAAATTTCTAACAACTTTATTATAGGACATGGTCTGGACTATAACCAAAGAGGAAGAAATTTCACAGATATATATCAAGAAATTTAAAAAAGATAAATTAAGAATAAAAAAAGATAAAACCGATGATTGTCTAAATTCAGTCATTCATGATTTATTCAATCATTGTTTTTTCCTCAGAAACTTATATATATTATTAATCACAAAATAAAAACATGTTAAATATTGTACTATTTGGCCCTCCGGGAGCCGGAAAAGGAACTCAGGCCAAATTTTTAATTAAAAATTTCGGACTTATTCATATTTCCACAGGCGATTTACTGCGTAATGAAATTTCCCAAAAAACAGAACCGGGCATTAAGGCAAAAGTTCTTATGGACAAAGGAGACTTAGTTCCTGATGAAGTAGTTGAAGGAATGATTAAAAATCAGTTAACAGCCCATTCTGATGCAAAAGGATTCATATTTGATGGTTTTCCGAGAACTGTTGCGCAGGCAAAAGTACTTGATGAACTTTTAAAAGGAATTAATTCCGCTATAACAGCTATGGTAGCACTTGAAGTCAAAAAACAGGAATTAATAATCAGATTATTAAATCGTGGAAAATCTTCAGGACGTGCAGATGACCAGAATGAATCGACTATAGAAAATCGCATTGCTGTTTACAATAAAAAAACAGCTCCTTTAAAGGACTATTACGATGCACAGAAAAAATATTATGGAATATACGGAATGGGAACAATTGAAGAAATTTCCGGACGTATAAACGATACATTAAAAAAATTAGTATAGCAGGTTGTAAAGTTATAAGGTTAACTTTGTAACCTTATAACTTTAATAGTCGCCTATTACCAAAAGGACAAACAAAGTTCGCGGATGTTATATAATTCTCATTTAAAATATAAAATATGTACGGAAGTAATTTTGTCGATTATGTTAAAATATTTTGCCGATCCGGCAAAGGAGGTCCAGGGTCTGCTCATCTAAGAAGAGCAAAATATATACCCAAAGGTGGTCCTGACGGTGGAGACGGAGGACGTGGAGGTCATGTTATTTTACGAGGAAATTCACAGAGATGGACACTTCTTCATTTGCGTTATAAAAAACACATATTCGCTGAAGGAGGAAAATCAGGAGGCGAATCCGGAAGCAGTGGTAAAGAAGGAAAAGATGTATTCATTGACGTACCACTGGGAACAATTGTAAGAGATGGAGAAACCGAAAAATTTCTTTTCGAGGTAACAAAAGATAAAGAAGAACATATCATAGTAAAAGGAGGACGCGGTGGACAGGGAAATCTGCATTATAAATCTCCCACCAACCAAACACCAAGATATGCCCAGCCAGGCGAACCTATTGAAGAAGGCTGGAAAATTCTTGAATTAAAAGTTCTGGCAGATGTAGGCCTTGTAGGATTTCCAAGTTGTGGCAAATCTACACTTCTATCTGTATTATCTGCAGCAAAGCCTAAAATTGGAGCTTATCCGTTTACTACACTTGTACCAAACCTGGGAATTGTTTCATACCGCAATAATCAATCTTTTGTAATGGCCGATATCCCCGGAATAATAGAAGGAGCACACGAAGGCAAAGGATTAGGCATTAGATTTTTAAGACACATAGAAAGAAATTCTATTCTATTATTCATGGTTCCTGCTGACAGTACAATTGATTTAAAAAAAGAATATTCTATTCTTTTAAACGAACTACAAAAATACAATCCTGAATTACTGGATAAAGATCGTTTTCTTGTTATAAGCAAATCTGATCTGTTAAACGAAAAACAAATTAAAGAAATTGATATAACTTTTAAGAGCATCCCTCACTCATATATTTCTTCTATAACAGGAGATGGCCTACTTGCTCTAAAAGATACTTTATGGAAATTCATGAACCACAATAATTCAGAAAATGAATAGTATTTTAGGTATAGATCAGTCTGTTTTTTTTCTTATTAATGGTAATCATTCACCATTCTGGGATGAAATCATGATCTTTTTTACCCAGGCTTATACCTGGGCAGCCTTTTTTATTCTTTTTATATTCTTTATTATTAAAAAATATAAAACAAAAAAAGGACTGGTCATTCTACTTGTCCTCATTATTGCAGTAGCTTTTAGTGATCAGCTTTCCAATGTATCAAAAGAATTTATACAACGACTCAGACCCACACATGAACCTGCCATTAAAGATATGGTTCATTTTGCATTAAAAAGAGGAGGATTATACGGATTCTTTTCGGCACATGCCTCAAATACAATGGTAATAGCTGTTCTTTCTTCTTTGATATTCAGAAATAAAACCTATAACCGGCTAATTTTTTCCTGGATATTTTTAATTGGTTATACCAGAGTTTATCTGGGAATGCATTACCCGTTAGATGTTATAGGCGGTTGGATAGCTGGTTCTATTCTGGGTTATTGTGCATACATAATAATTATTTTTCTTGAAAAACATTGT
>JAENXA010000210.1 GCA_016649735.1 Prolixibacteraceae bacterium
GCCTGACGTACAAGCTGACGATCCCATGTTGAGCTAACTCCTAAAGGAGATGGCAATGCAGTAGCACGGTCGTGACAAAGACCGCGAATTCCTTCATTCGTAAAATCTACAGGGATTCCCAATCGTGTATTTTCAACGAACCATCGCTGAACTGTATTTATAGCTTTGGCATGTTTTGAATATGGATATGAATAAGAAGTTTCAGCACTTTTATTATAGGCCAGATTGTTAAGTTCTTCATCAATATTGGCAATTCCGTCTTTCCAAAATTTATTTTTCCATTCAGACGTAGGCATTTCGTCTTTTAAAACACGGCCATATCCATATAAAGTAACCATCTGATTAGTTTTTTCTTCCATTGTCATCTGTGACAACAAATCCTTAACGCGTTGTTCAACACTCATATAAGGATTTTCAAAAACATCTTCCTTATTGTTTTTGTTAAAATCAATCCATCCTTTTTTATAAATGGAATTGTCTTGTGCAGAACCTGTTCCTACAGAAAATATAGAAATCAGAATAAAAAATAGAAGTACCTTATTTTTAGTCATTTTATGCATTCATTATTTTTATTAAAATCAGATATTTCTTCATCCATCCTAAAAAGATAAAAACAGCTCTCAGAATAACACAATTAATAAAACAAATCTTCAGGGGAAACAGGATAAAATTTATCTTCATCAGACTTTCTTATTTCTATGCCTCCATTATCCCAGAAAGAAGGGAAGCCTCCGGTAATATTAACAAGAAAAACGACTTTTAAATTATGTAAACCTTTGGCAAGAGCTACTGACTTATCATGACGGGAAAAGCGTTTGAGTTCTCCTCTGTTGTTAATCAGACATTCTCCGTCTATCCAAACTTCCTCATTATTGGATGAAAAATAATAAACACCATCTTCAGGAATATTAATGTATCCATTGGCAACTGCTCCATAGTATTTAATATCCTGTAAATTTTGTTTATACTGTCCCGGTAATTCACTAAGATTGCTTATTACCTCCATTTTATTTGCTTTCTTTCCCTTTAATTCTTCCGAATTACGATAATGACCTGAATATACTTCCATCTTTAATCCGTGATGTTTGTTTTTCACTATAGCAGAAGGAGACAATTTCTCTTTTTTTACCGTAATAGTCCGAACACGACTTTTTTTACCTGAAAGAAGAACTGTACATATTTTTAGTGTTGCATCATTTTTAAATTCAAGTGGTGACGTATATTCTGTTGATTCAGCTGTAGGTTCTGTCCCGTCTAAAGTATATACCATTTTCTCAGGTCTTGTCGTTTTAAATGGAATATTCACATTGTCTGTGAAAGCTACAAAATTGCAGGAACCATATGGTTGTTCCGGTAATGGAATATGATAATTTACATGGTGTGCATCTAACCGTACATATGCATTCTCAAGCCGGCGACAGAAATCCTTAAAATTTTTCTTCTCAGGATTCGTCCATGATACTTCTGAAAGAGCCAGAGCCCGAGGATATAAACGATAATCCTGCATTGCCTTATCTGGAATATATTCTGACCATAAATTACATTGTACTCCCATGATAAAGTTTTCTTTATGCATTGTTTTTAATTTTTCTGGAATTGGATCATACGCATAGGTCTTTTTTAAAAGGTCATACCCACCGATAGCTACCGGTTCAATTTTAGGATCACCCTGATACTTATCTACATACAAGCCTCCTGAACCAGGAGTCATAATCACATCATGATTTTGTAATGCTGCTTCAATTCCTCCTTTTTCTCCTCTCCATGACATTACTGTCGCCTCAGGTGACAATCCTCCCTCAAGAATTTCATCCCACCCAATCAATTTTTTCCCATATTTACTAAGTTCCTTTTCTACACGTTGTAAAACATAACTTTGCAATTTTTGTTCTGCCGTATGATTCTTATCTCCCTTTATACCTTCTTCTCTTATTCGCTTCTGACACATTGGACAATTTTCCCAGCTCGTCTTCGGACATTCGTCTCCTCCTACATGAAAATAAGTCCCGGGAAATATCTGTACCATCTCTTTTATTACCTCATCTATAAATTTAAACATATCTTCTTTCCCCGGACACATCACGATGTCTTCCACTCCCCAGACATTACGGGGCTGTATTTTTATATGTTTTTTATTTAGTTCCGCTACCTTATGATTGCATGCCAGGTTTGGATAAGAAGAAATAGCTGCCAACTCATGACCAGGCAACTCAAACTCAGGGACGATGGTGATAAAACGCTTTGCAGCATAGGCGACAATGTCTTTCAATTCTTCCTGTGTATAATAACCTCCGTATTTTTTACCATTGCCTAATATCCTTGTAGAACCTATTTGAGTTAATTTTGGATATTTTTTTATTTCTATACGCCATCCCTGATCATCAGTAAGATGAAGATGTAAATGATTTATTTTAAACATTGAAAGGACATCTATCTGTTCCTTAATTTCTTTAGCAGTAAAAAAATGACGGCATACATCCAGCATAGTTCCACGATAAGAAAAACGAGGTGCATCATTAATTTCCAAACATGGTGCAATCCATTTTATCCCTTCTACAACTGACGAATTTTCTATTTCCGCGGGTAACAGTTGCATAAATGTTTCCATGCCATAAAACAGACCTGCAGTAGTCTTCGCATCTATCCTTACTGACCGTGGCATCACTTTTAATCTATATCCTTCAGGGTTAATTTTCATTTCAGGGTTAAGATTAAGACTGATATCTCCTCCTGCTTTCCCGGCTTTCCCGGCTTTTACATTAAACCCTGTCGATTGATTTATTCTTGAAGCAAAAAATTCAGCTACAGATTTACTTTCTTTGGTAGAGGAACTAATGACAGCATTATTTTTTAGACGAAAAGATCCTTTCTCCTGCACAATCTGCTGTGGGGCCGGAATGATATTGATCCCCTGATTATAGGCTTTTGGTTGAATCCTATCCTGAGAACAGCCAATAAAGA
>JAENXA010000135.1 GCA_016649735.1 Prolixibacteraceae bacterium
AATAAGAGTGTATTTTTAAAAGCCTTATAATAAAAAGGTCAAAGGTTATCTGACTAATATTATATATATTTGTATTAAAAAAATATTGTCTTTTTTTGAAGACAAATAAAGAAAATTATATATATGGATTGTGGAAAGAATCTTGGATCAAAGATTAAACAAATAAGAGAATCAAAACAGGTAAGTATTAAAGAATTATCTGATTGTACAAGTTTAGAAGAAGAACTCATAAAAAAAATAGAAGAAGAAAAAGTAGTTCCTTCTCTTGCTCCGATGATAAAAATAACCAGGGCATTGGGTGTTCGTCTTGGCACTCTTTTAGATGATAATGAAAATTTAGGACCATCTGTTGTTCGTGTAGGGAGAAATGAAAAAGAACGACTTTTTATTTCTCAGGGAAGAAAGATGAATGAACGTTTAAATTTTTATTCTCTTGCTGCCGATAAAGTAGGTCGTAATATGGAACCATTTCTGATTGATATAGAACCTTTAAAAGATGTAAAGACAATGCTTTCTTCTCATGAAGGAGAAGAGTTTATGTATGTTTTAGAAGGTGTAGTTGAAATTAATTACGGGAAAGATATATATCGTCTTAATCCAGGAGACAGCATTTATCTTGATTCTATAGTAAAACACAATGTTCATGCCGGAGATAATAAAAAAGCTCGTATGTTAGCAGTCGTTTATACACCAATTGATTAGGCTTTTATGGAATTGATGGAATATACATTTGGAAGCATTCTTGAGAAGTTTGCCTCTGAAACTCCGGATCAGGACTTTATGGTTTATCCGGATCGTAATTTGCGATTTTCATACAAACAGTTTAATGAGAGGGTAAACAAACTTGCCAAAGGGCTAATAGCAATAGGAATAAAAAAAAATGACAAGGTTGGACTGTGGGCATATAATGTACCAGACTGGCTTACTTTTATGTTTGCATCCGCAAAAATAGGGTCATATCTTGTTACTATAAATACTAGCTACAAATCAGCTGAGCTGGAATATATCATGAAAGATGCCGACATTAATACACTGTGTCTTGTAGATAGGTTCAAAGATTGTGATTATGTAAAAACAGTTTTTGATCTTATTCCTGAAGTCAGATCAAATCCCCGTGGAAAAATAAAGTCAAAAAAATTCCCTGAATTAAAAAATGTAGTTTTCATTGGTCAGGAAAAACACAGGGGAATGTACAATACAGCTGAATTAATGTTACTTGGTGAACATATTGACAATTCAGTTCTGGAAAAAGCTAAAAGCAATGTAGATACTAATGATGTGGTAAATATGCAATATACTTCGGGAACAACAGGTTTTCCAAAAGGAGTTATGCTTTCACATTTTAATATTCTTAATAACGGATTTTCTATAGGAGAACGTATGAAATATACCTCAAAGGACAGATTGTTGGTATGTGTCCCGTTTTTTCATTGCTTTGGAGTTGTACTTGCTCTTTCTGCTATTTTAACACACGGAGCTTCAATGGTTATTGTGGAAAATTTTGATCCGTTAATGGTTCTTGCTTCCGTAGCAAAAGAAAAATGTACTTCTCTTTACGGCGTTCCAACAATGTTTATAGCTGAAATGAGCCATCCTATGTTTGATATGTTTGATATCAGCAGCTTAAGAACAGGTATTATGGCCGGAGCTTTATGTCCTGTAGACAAGATGAAAGAGGTAATGACAAAGATGTATTGTAAGGATATTATAAGCGTTTATGGACTTACAGAAGCTTCTCCCGGAATGACAGCAAGCAGTACAAGTGATTCTGCAGAACTTCGTGCCACAACAGTAGGAACTGCTCTTCCAAATATAGATGTAAGGGTTATAAATCCTGAAACCGGAGAATTTTGTGAAGATAATGTTCAGGGTGAACTCTGCTGCAAGGGATACAATATAATGAAAGGATACTACAATAATGAAAAGGCTACCGGTGAAGTAATTGACAAAAATGGCTGGCTTCATTCTGGAGATCTTGGACATCGTACAAAAGACGGATATTTTAAAGTTACCGGAAGAATAAAAGATATGATAATCCGTGGTGGTGAAAATATATATCCTTGTGAGATTGAAAATTATCTTTATAGAATTCCTGAAATTGAAGATGTTCAGGTAGTTGGAGTGCCAAGTCCAAAATATGGAGAACAGGTAGGAGCCTTTATAATATTAAAAAAAGGTGCTGAATTAACAGAGGCAGACGTTAAGGAATGCTGCCGTGGAAAAATAGCCCATTATAAAGTTCCCAAATATATTATTTTTATAGATAAATTTCCAATGACAGGCAGTGGAAAAATTCAGAAATTCAAACTCCGTGATCTTAGTTTAAAAATGCTTGCAAAAAAAGGAATTGAGGTCTTTTAATTTTTTTGTATATTTAAAAACCGCATAATAATAAAAGTCTTGCTGGCAAATATGACACCAAGGGTTGTATTCTGATATATCCAAAATATTATTACATTTGTTCAGATTAAAAAATAATAAATGGTGTTTGCTCTTGTTTTAGCAAAAATTTCAATTTGAAGTATCTCTAATTAAAATTAAAAAAACAAGACGAAAATAATAGGGAATCCGTTGAGAATACGGAGCTGTACCCGCAGCTGTAAGCCAAAATATTACTTTCTTAACCACGCCACTGTTGAAGAAACGGGAAGGCAAAAGAAAGTTTGGTGAGCCAGAAAACCTGCCATTAAAGATGTAATTGTTTAACTGAAACTTCGGGAATTGAGAAGTTAAACGAAAATATAATATGGTAGAAAATAAAAATATCAGGCATATCTGTATATTCTTTATATGGTTTTTGTCAGTAGTTTTAGGATCATGTAGTCTCTATGCCCAGAATAATTCAATTAAAGATTCTGTTTTTATTGAAGAGGTAAAGGCGTATGCTAAATTAAAAAAATATCAGGCAGCAACTAAAATTACTCTTTTAACCAGTAATGATCTTGTAAATGCAGGAACAGATGGTCTTGCTCAGCTTTTGATGAAAACCAGCTCTATATATGTAAAATCAGATGCAGGTTCGCTTTCAACAATTCATTTTCGTGGTACTTCACCCACTCAGACTTCTATATTCTTCGGAGGTCTTGATATTAATTTACTTACTATAGGTCAGTCTAATTTGTGTAATATTTCAACTTTTTTGTTTGATTATGTAGAAATCCAATATGGAAGTTCTTCAACTGTAAATGGTTCTGGTTCTATTGGTGGTGCAATTCATCTTGGTCTTGACAGTTTGTGGCGTAAAGGATTTAAAGTAGGGCTTAAAGTTTCAGGAGGATCTTACGATGAACAGTTTTATGGGGGTAAAATATTTTATGGAAATGGTAAGTTTCAGAGTATTAGTAAGATCTATTATTATTATCATAGAAATAATTTCTCATTTTTAAATAGTTATACAGAAGATGTTGAAAATCCAGGTACTGTTAAGGATTATCAGCATGGAACTTCTTTGGAAAATTATGGTTTTATACAACAGTTTAATTATAAGTTTAATTCAGATGAATATTTAAAATCTTCGTTTTGGTATGAACACGATTATCATCAGATACAGTTAAGTATGTCTTCCAATTATGTTTATGACGGTGATGATATAAATGTTCTTGATGATGAGAATATACGGTTTTGGTCTGAATATCATAATGATAAAAATAAAATTAAGTTTACAGCTGGTTTTGGTTATGTTCATGATAAGGAAGTGGAGAACAATTATGAAAACGATGGAATTAAAACCGATAGATTTGTTGTCTCTTCCGAAATTAGTAAGGACATTAAACCTAATTTCGGATACAAAGCTGGTTTGAAATATAAAATAATCTTTCCTGATGTGTATGCTTATTCCGATTCAATTATTAATTATGAACAGCATCTCGATTTATATGCATCATGTTTTTGGCATATTAAGAACAGATGGAAAGTTACAGCCAATTTGAGACAATCTTTTGTAACTGATTTTTCTGCTCCTTTTACTCCATCTGCAGGCTCTGAATATCGTGTGTTTTCTTCTTCAACATCTTCTTTACTTATTATGGCAAGTATAGCTAAAAGTTATCGTGTTCCTACTCTTAATGACCGCTATTGGGGAACAGATGGTTATTCTGATCTTCATCCAGAGGACGGTATGAATTATGAATATGGTATTAATTATAATTTCGTTTTGAATTCAACAAGGCTTAATATTAAGTTGAATTTCTTTTATATGGATATAAAAAATTGGATCGAGTGGCGTTTTGACGGTGATATTGAAGCTGAAAATGTAGGTGAAGTTGTCAGTAAAGGAATTGAAATTAATTCATTTGCAGAAAATACTTATGGTCCGTTTAATTTGAAATTAAATTTAAATTATACTTTCAATCCATGTAAAACTGTTGATGATGTTGTGGAAAGCAACGTTACAGGATATCAGCTTGAATATACTCCAAAACATATGGGTAATGTTTCGTTGACAGGGGAATATAAAAAATTGGAAGGTTTTATTCAGAGTCAATATACAGGTGAGAGAATAACTGATGGAACGGGAGATACTCTTGATTCTTATATCCTTGTAAATGCCGGTTTTATATATAAGTTACATGTAAAAAGCAAGCCTGTTAAAATTTCTTTTTCGCTAAATAATTTATTGAATAGAAATTACCAAAATGAAAAATATTATGCGATGCCCCTACGCACTTATAGGGTTAGTGCTTATTTAAATCTATAATTATAT
>JAENXA010000076.1 GCA_016649735.1 Prolixibacteraceae bacterium
CCATGCTGACCGGCTCCGGTTTCAGCAATTACTTTTTTCTTACCCAGATATTTGGCTAATAAAACTTCACCCATACAATGGTTAAGTTTATGAGCTCCTGTATGGTTAAGGTCTTCTCTTTTAAGATAAATATGTGCATTATATTTCTCACTCAGTCTGTTGCAATAATATACCGGTGTTGGGCGTCCCTGATAATGTTTCCTTATACTTCTGAGTTCTGAAATAAATTTATGAGATTTGCTTATCTGAAAATAAGCATCTGTAATTTTATTCATTTCTATTTGAAGATTCTCAGGAATATAAGAACCTCCGTACTGTTTAAAAAATCCCTTTTCGTCAGGATATTTTTTTAAATAATTTTCTTCCATAATATTAAATTGATTATTCTGTTAGTATTTTTAAATAGTAAATAACAAATATCAACAATCTAATTAAAAAATAAAAATATAAACAAAAAAAACGGCACAAGAATTACCCCCTTGCGCCATAAAAAAAATTATTTTTCACAATTCCCTTTACGAATTTCAGCTCTTTTAATCTTTCCTGAAATCGTTTTAGGAAGTTCATCAACAAATTCTACACAACGCGGATATTTATATGGAGCCGTAGTGTGTTTAACGAAATTCTGAATATCCTTTACAAGTTCAGGGGTTCCGGGTCTGAATTTTGAAATAAGCACAATAGTAGCTTTAACTATCTGTCCTCTGATTTTATCAGGTACAGCAGTAATAGCACATTCCATAACAGCAGGATGTTCCATCAGTGCACCTTCAACCTCAGATGGCCCAATCCTGTATCCGGAACTCTTTATAACATCATCAACACGTCCGACAAACCAAAAATAACCATCTTCATCTCTCCATGCCTGATCTCCTGTATGATAGATTCCATCATACCATACAGTTTTTGTTAATTCCGGATTATTATAATATCCAATGAACAAACCAAGAGGTTTCTTTTTTCCTGTACGGATAATAATTTCACCTGTTTCACCATCTTCACATGACCGTCCCTCAGGAGTAACCAGATCCAAATCATAAAGAGGACTTGGTATTCCCATAGAACCAGGTTTAGGTTTAACCCATAAGAAAGTTCCAATTGAGCAAACTGTTTCAGTTTGACCAAAACCTTCTTTTATCTCTATACCGGTTTTATCTTTAAAAATATTAAAAACATTAGCACTAAGTGCTTCTCCGGCTGTAGTACAATACTCAAGTGATGATAAATCGTATTTTGTAAAATCTTCCTGAATCATAAAACGATAAACTGTAGGAGGACCACAAAATGAAGTAATCCTGTACTTACCAATCATCCTTAATATAGCATCAGAAGTAAATTTCTTATGATCATATACAAAAACAGTACATCCTGCAAGCCACTGACCATATAATTTACCCCAGACAGCTTTCCCCCAGCCTGTGTCAGCTACAGTCAGATGTATTCCGTCTTCTTTTACATTCTGCCAGTATGAAGCTGTGATAATGTGCCCCAAAGGATAAATAAAATCATGAATAACCATCTTTGGATCTCCGGAAGTACCGGAAGTGAAATATAATAAGGCAGGATCTGAATTTTCATTTACATGCTCAGGACGTATAAACTTGGGAGCATTTTCTATTCCCTTATTAAAATCTTCCCATCCTTCATGAAATTCCGGCCCGATTGAAATTCTATGTTCAACTGTGGGAGATTCAATCATAGCTTTGTCAATCTCCTCAATAAGACCCTTCTCTCCTATTGCAACAATAGCTTTAACGCCTGCGGAATTGTTTCTGTAAACAATATCCTGGGCCATCAGCATATGAGTGGCAGGAATACAGATTGCGCCAATTTTATGCAAGGCAACAATTGAATACCAGAACTGATAACTACGACGCAGAATCAACATCACACGGTCTCCTTTACCAATTCCCAGAGACGTGAAATAAGAAGCTGTTTTATCTGTCTCTCTTTTCAAATCAGCAAAGGTATAGTTAATACATTCACCTTCATCATTGGTCCAGATCAACGCCTTTTTATCAGGTTCTATTTTTGCATACTCATCTACAACATCATAACCGAAATTAAAATTATCCGGTACTTTTACTTTAAAGTTTTTAAGAAAATCCTCAGTATCTGAAAATTCACTTTTCTCAAGAAAACGATCAACTAATCTCATTTTTATTTAAATATCATAGCCAGAAATTTACACTCTTTTTGATCTAAAGTTTTCATTCCATGGAATGATGAAGAATCAAACCATATAGAATCTCCTTCGTTCAATATAAATTTCTTACTATTTATTACTAATTTAAGCCTGCCTTCCAATATCAAATTAAATTCCTGACCTTCATGACGATACAAAGGAACTGTATTATCAATATCATCCGGTTTTACCGTTACTATAAAAGGAAGAGCTTTTTTCCCTATATATCCGTCGTTTAGTGACTGATAATCATATTCGTTACGCCTTTTAACAATAGATCCGGTATCCTTACGTGTAACAGAATAAGTATGCATACGAGGAACATCTCCTGTAACAAGAGTATACAATTCCATATTACACGAAGAAGCAAGTGATGACAAAAAACCAACAGGAATATCAACATTGCCACTTTCATATTTTTCCAGTTGTTCCACAGTAATATGACATGTTTTTGCACATTCTTCCTGCGAAATATCCATTACCTCCAGCAAACCCTTTATTCTCTCCGCAATTTGTTTGATTTCTACATTCATAAATTACCTCCTGTTTTTTTAAACAGCACCAGTCTTTAAGCACTGAAATTAATCATTTAAAAAAAGAATGCAATAAATAACACATTCTCTTGTAATATTCAAATTTAATAACTTCTTCTTCAAAAAAAACATCCTAAATATAAATATTAGGATGTCCTTAAAATTTACAGTCTTAATATTACCATAATTCGAAATAATCAAAAATTATCCCAGAAAAGAGATAAGAACACCTGCAGCAACAGCAGAACCAATCACTCCTGAAATATTACTTGACATGCAATATTGCAAAATATGATTAGAAGGATCATGCTCCAGAGCTATTTCATTCGCAACACGCGAAGCCATAGGAACAGCACTCAGTCCTGTAGCTCCAATTAACGGATTTATCTTTTTCTTATTAAAAAGGTTAGTGATTTTAACAGCAGAAATACCACCCAAAATGGATATTGCAAATGCTAAAAAGCCACCTACCAGAATCATAATTGTTTTCCAGTTTAAAAATACGTCAGCAGTCATAGTTGCACCTACTGTAAGACCTAAGAATATTGTAGCCGTATTCATAATTGCATTGGTAATTGTATCACTTAAACGTCCTACTGAAATACCAATTTCCTTAACCAGATTACCAAAAAGCAACATCCCCAGCAAAGGGACAGATGAAGGAACAAAAATACAAATAACAATACCCAGAAGAACAGGGAAAATTATTTTAACAACATGAAGATTTTTAATCTTCACCTTAGGCGGATATTTACGATCCATTTCCTTCATATTAATCATCAACTCTTTCTTTGAACACAAAAGTTTAGATACAAAAGGAAGAATAACCGGAATAAGAGCCATATACGAATAGGCAGCGATAGCAATTGGTCCCAGAAGTTGCGGAGCTAATTTAATAGTCGTATAAATAGCTGTTGGTCCGTCAGCACCACCAATAATTCCAAGAGAAGCAGCCTCCTTTGGAGTAAATCCCAAAAAGATAGCTGCAAATATTACTATAAAAATTCCAAGCTGGGCAGCTGCACCGAAAAAGGCAAGCTTAAGATTCCTCAGCATAGGTCCAAAATCGGTTAAAGCACCCACTCCCATAAAGATAATAGGAGGAAGTAAACCGGTTTTTATCAAAGAATAATATAACAGATTCATTATTCCGTACTCATGAGCTATCTCGAAAAAATTCATATAACGGCCATCTGCCAGTTGAATATTAGATGCATCCACTACGCCCATTCCTCCACCCGGAAGATTAGCCAGAATAACACCAAATCCAATAGGTATCAACAATAAAGGTTCATATTGTTTCTTTATTCCAAGATATAACAACAAACAACCTATAAGAAGCATGACTATATATCCGGGGTTACCAAAAATATCCCCGAACGCAGTCATTTCATATAATTTATTTAGAATATCCATATCATCAGTTAATTTTCACTAAAACATCATCTTCTTCAACATCTACACCAGTCTTGAAACAAATTTCAATAACTTTTCCTGCTTTATCAGAACGGATAGCATTAAAAGTTTTCATAGCTTCAACATAACCTATTAAGTCACCCTTTTCAATCTGGTCTCCTACCTCAAGAGCAGTTTCAGAACTTTCCTTAGTTAGATAAAACTTTCCTTCAAGAGGAGCAAGAATCTCATGTGTAGCACCGCCCTGAGTAGCAGAAGCAGCAGTTACAGCAGATGATTGAGCTGTCTGTTCTTTATCGTCATAACTTACCGAAACTTTAAACTTTTCACCTTCTACATCAACATAAAGAGTTGAAGGTTTCATTGTTCCGACAGAAGATTCACCTGAATCAATTACCAATTTATCAGTACCCTTGTTTAACCCGGCACCGGTCTTTCTCTTTAAAGCGAGATCTTCTTCAAAAGCCTTTTTCGCAGCTCCTGATTTATAAGCACGATATTGTTCAGGATGCATTGCAAGCTCAAATAATTCTTCATTATCCTGCCCAAAATCCCATCCTTTTTCTTTCATTTCCTTTTTAAAATCATCAAGAGCATCAGGGAATAAGCTCTGAGGATCTGCTGTAAATTGTTCTCTACCCTGTTCTTTTGCAATAGCTTTAAGTTCAGGAGCAATATCACCGGGAAGTTTTCCGGCTTTACCCATCAGCATATCCCAAATATTATCGGCGATAAGCCCCCAGCGTTTCTTTCCTTTTTCCATCTGAACAACATTCATCAGAGCCAGATTTTTAACATACTGGCTATAAGGAGTAACTAATGGAGGATAACCAACCATAGGCCAAATATATTTTACTTCCTGAAACAATTTAACCAGCAATTCATCCTGAGTTAAAGACGGCTTATTATTTTTAACCTTCCATTTATTAAGACTCTTAAGATTATTCTCAAGATCAGCCATAAGAGATCCCATCATTCCACCGGGTAATCCGGGAGCTATAAGCAAAGAATTCATATAACGGTTTCTGGGATTAATATAAAAACCTAAGAAATCATCAATAAAACTTTGAGTAAGGCTGCGAACTTTCATGTAAGCATTCATGTTAATTTCCGGAACATCAAAACCATCATCTTTCAGCATAGCTTGAACAGCCAGTAAATCAGCATGACATGTACCCCACGAAAGAGGCTCCATTGCAACGTCTACATACTGAACACCGGCACGACATACTTCAAGAATAGAAGCAATTGAAAAACCGGGAGCAGAATGAGAATGGTATTCCATAGGAATATCAGGATGATTTTTCTTAATGCCGGCAACAATTTTACCAAGCCATGCAGGACGACCAATCCCTGCCATATCTTTCAGACAAATTTCATCAGCGCCACCTTTAATATATGTATCTGCAAGATTAATATAATAATCTACTGTATGTATTTTAGAATAAGTCAGGCATAAAGCAGCCTGTGCAATCATTCCTGCTTCTTTGGCATATTTAACTGAAGATAGTACATTTCTTGAATCATTAAGTCCGTCAAAAGGTCTTGTAATATCAATTCCCTGTGCTTTTTTTACTTTATAAAACAACTTTCTAACATCGGCAGGAACAGGACTCATTCTAAGACCATTTAATGAACGATCCAGCATATGAGTCTGAATACCGGCATCTTTAAATGGTTTTGTCCATTGTCTTACAACATTATTAGGATTTTCACCTGATAACAATGTTATCTGTTCGAATCCTCCACCATTGGTTTCCACACGTGAGAAACATCCCATTTCTATAATTGCAGGAGCTACCTTAACAAGTTGATCAACATGCGGCATATATTTACCTGACGACTGCCACATATCTCTGTAAACCAATGAAAATTTTATCTTTCCTTTACTCATATTAATATTTTATTTCTTAATTGTCTGTTTCTGAAAATAATAAAGAATTATCTTCTTTCAATTTTTACTACATGACCTTTGCCACCTGTAACTGTATTAACAGCACTTACAATAGCAGCAATTCTTTTCCGGCTGATTTCAGAGGTCCTTTTTCTTGGAACTTTAACTTTTGGTGCTTCTGCCGGTACAAACCTGTTAACAAAATGCACAACCAAATTGCCTATCAGAACAACCATACACAAAATTATAAATACGGTCACCATTCCGACACACAACAATTCCAAAGCTATTTGCAGATTACTCATTTACTTTATATTTAATATAAAATTTTTTTAAATTTCAACAAAGATACAAATGTACCAAAATATCATGTTAAGAAAACTTAAAAAATGAAGTTCATCTTTCTGTTATAAATAAATTAACATAATAAAAATAACTGATATTTACTTTTTTATTTTAAAAAAAGCTTTTATGGTAATAATTCACTATATTATCTATAAATAAGTTTTATATAGCATGAAATATTATTCTAACGATAAAATCATTAACGGAATACTACAAAATGATAATTCCATTTTACAGTATATCTATAATGAATACTATCCTAAAATTAACTACTTCATAATAAATAATAACGGAATAAAAGAAGATGCCAATGATATTTTTCAGGAAGGCATAATTATAATATATCGCAAGATTAAAGAAAATCAATCTTTTTTAAAATGTTCTTTTGGAACATATCTTTATTCTGTATGCAAACTATTATGGTTAAAACAATTAAGACAAAAAAGAACAAGATTTTTAGTACAGGAAAAGTTGCCTTCATATTTTAAAGACAAAGAATATCCTGACATCATAAACACCATAGAAAAAAACGAACGGCATCGTTTATATCAAAAATATTTTTTAAAATTAGGCAAAGACTGTCAAAAGACACTACAATTATTTCTTGATGAAATTCCCCTGAAAGATATTGCAAAACTGATGGGCTATAAAAATGAGAACTATGCAAAAAAGAAAAAATACAAATGCAAAGAAACTCTCGTCAACAACATTAAACAGGACAAAGAATTCAAAGAGCTCGAAAACAATAATAAATATTAAAAAGTCGGTATTACAATATTTCCGGCGGGAAATAAATTTAAAATGAAAAAATATACCACTGAAAACATCGATCGTTATATACACAACGAAATGTCCAAACCAGAAAAACAGCAATTGGACAAAGAAAGGAAATCAGACCGGCAACTTGACAGAGAAATTAATTTATATATTGATATTGAAAATTCTCTTAAAGAAAAAGATATCATTCTTCTCCGAAAAACACTTTCTGCAATTATCAGC
>JAENXA010000182.1 GCA_016649735.1 Prolixibacteraceae bacterium
ATTATATGCTGAAAGAAATTTTTGAACAGCCCAAAACCATAAGAGATACATTCCGAGGAAGAATAAGTATGGATCATAAAAAAATTGTTCTTGGAGGTCTGATGGATGTTTTTCCAAAAATTTTACAGGCAAAAAGAATAATGATTATAGGTTGTGGAACTTCTTATCATGCAGGTCTTGTTGCCGAATATCTTATAGAAGAATATGCCCGTATTCCGGTTGAAGTGGAATATGCTTCTGAATTTCGTTACCGTAAACCTATTATTAATCAGGGAGATGTTGTAATAGCAATTAGTCAGAGTGGTGAAACAGCTGATACTATAGCTGCCTTGAAAATGGCTAAGGGAAAAGGAGCTTTAATTCTGGGAGTATGTAATGTTGTTGGTTCAACCATGGCACGTTATACAGATGCAGGCGTTTATACGCATGCAGGCGTAGAAATAGGAGTAGCCTCAACGAAAGCATTTACGGCTCAGGTAACGGTCCTTTCTCTTTTGGCATTTAAACTGGCCATGGAAAAAAAACAAATTGATGCTAAATTATATCAACTTCTTATTAACGAAATGCTTGCTGTTCCTGATAAAGTGGAATCTATTCTTATAAATCATCCTCATGTAGAGGAAGTAGCAGCGAAATATAAAGATGCTGTAAATGCTCTTTATCTTGGACGGGGATATTTGTTCCCGGTTGCTCTGGAAGGAGCATTGAAGCTAAAGGAAATTTCTTATATACATGCAGAAGGTTATGCTGCAGGAGAAATGAAACATGGACCTCTTGCTCTTGTTGATGATAATCTTCCCGTAATAGCAGTTTCTGCAAAAGATAGTTATTATGAAAAAGTAATCAGTAATATACAGGAAGTAAAGGCAAGAAAAGGAAATGTTATAGCAGTAGTTACTCAGGGCGATCAGGTATTAAGGAAACTGGCAAATGATTTTTTTGAAATTCCGGAGTGTCATCCTGCTGTAGGAGCATTACTTGCTATTGTTCCTTTGCAGCTTTTTGCATATTATATTGCTGTTATGCGTGGATGTAATGTTGATCAGCCAAGAAATCTGGCTAAATCTGTTACTGTAGAATGAAAAAAATAATTTCAATAATTGTTTTTTCAGGGATTATTTATCTTTTTTTGTTTTATTCCTGTGCAAATGTTGGAATGCCGACAGGAGGAGATAAAGATTCAATTCCTCCTATAGTAGTGAAGATGAATCCTGAAATTGGTGCCAGGAAATTTAAAGGACATTCCATAAGTGTTACATTTGATGAATTTGTAACTTCTACAGATGTTAGCAACAGCCTGGTGGTATCGCCTGTTTTAAAAAGGAAACCAACAGTAAGAATGAAAGGTAAAACTATCTTTATTGAATTTGTTGATACTCTTGCACAGAATACTACCTATTGTTTTAATTTTGGTAATGGTATTGCCGATAATAATGAAGGCAATAAGCTGGATAATTTTCGTACATCTTTTAGTACAGGTGAAGATTTTGACAGCCTTATGATAGGAGGTTTTGTTGTTATGGCAGAGAATCTGGAACCTGTAGAAGATGCATATGTTATGCTCTTTTCAGAAGGGGATAGTATTAATACTTTTAAAAAAGGTATTCCCTCTTATATTGCCAAGACCGATAAAAAGGGCTTCTATATTATTACAAATATTAAAGCGGGAAAATATCTTCTTTATGCCTTGAAAGATGCAGATTATAGTTTATCTTTTAATCAGCCTGACGAACCAATAGCTTTTAATGGATCTGTTGTAGAACCTCTTACACCTAATATAAAACATATAGGAAAGAAAGACCTTTCAATGGTTGATTCCCTGTTGCAAGGAAAGTTATCTCCGGATTCTTTACTGTCAGGAGATACCATAAATGTTCTCAATATTGATAAAGTAAAAGATAAGCTGGAACCTGTTATTCTTTCTTCCTCTGTTAAAGGTAGTAATACAGATGAAAATTATTATGCAAATGTTGTAGATACTCTTAGAATGGGGAATTATCAGGAACGTATTTCCATTACACCCAATGTATTGTTTATGTTTCAGGGGGAAACAAATAATCAGTTGCTTAAAGATTATAGCCGGAATAAAGCGAACCTTGTAAAATTTAATTTTTCTCATGCAGTTAAGGATTCGTTTGATGTAAAACTTATTTCTCCTAAAGTTTCTTCTGACTGGGATTATCTTGAATATGCGGCAGGGTGCGACTCTTCTATTAATTTATGGATTATTGATACGGCAGTAAGTAAAATAGATACTCTTAAAATGGGAGTTCAGTATCTTGCTCTTGATACTGCTAAACAGACTATCATTAAAAGAGATACTTTATTCCTTGCTTTTAACTCAGGAACTTATACAAAAAAGGAAAAAAAGAAAAAGAAAGAGAAAAAAGAAGAAGAACAGGAGGTAATTCAACCATTTTCTTTTACCAGTAATATAAAAGAAGATTTTGATCCTTATGATTCTATTCTTGTTGAATCTACTGAACCGCTTGCACAGTTTGATTATAAAAAAATTCATCTATACCAGGTTAATGATACTGTAAAGAAGGAACTTACATTTAATGTGAAACAGGACACTGTTTATTTGCGGAAATACAGAATTGCATATCCATGGGAATATGAAGAAAAATATTGTTTGCAGATAGATTCTGCTGCGGCTAAAACATATGAAGGGATTCCTTCTGCTGAAGTTGAGAAGAATTTTACTGTCCAGAAAGAAAAATATTATGGGAAGATTTTCATGAATATGAAAAATATTTCATGTCCTTGCATACTAAAAGTTTTGAAGAATTCTAATGATGAAGAGGTTATTAATACAGTATCTGTTTTAAAAGACGGTGAAGTTGAAATCCCTTTTATTAAACCAGATACATATAAATTAGCTATTATACTTGATAGTAACGGAAACGGGAAATGGGATCCCGGAATCCTTGATAAAAAGATACAGCCTGAACATATTTTATATTATAATAAAGTTATCAAAGTACGTTCCAACTTTGAAATTCATGAAACATGGTCTATTCCTAAGAATGTTCAGTATAAGAAAATCATCTTTGATGAAGAAAAGGAAAAAGCAAAAGAAAAGGAAAGAAAAAACAAGAGATAGAAATAAATATCTTTTTAATTCAGAATGTTTCATTTTTTTGTTTCTATTCTTATTGTGCCCATTTTATAGCATATCACAGGAGGTAGAACGTTCATTTAATAATGGAGAAATTGCTTATTATAGTGCTTTTTACAGACTTAATTTTGTATGGCTTAAAGTAGGTGAAGTAACATTTTTTTGTGATTCAGTAAAATACAGAAACCATCCTGCCTGGTATTTTAAAGCTGTAGGGAATACTATTAAATTTTATGATATGTTTTATGCAGTAAGAGATACCTTTGAATCATATATTACATGTAAAGATCTTAATCCTTTGTACTTTAAAAGAATTGTAAATCAGGGGAAAATTCATTCTTTTCATCAATACGAATTTCCTTCCGGAATAGGGAAAATAAAAACTTTAATTAATAGAAACGGCGTAACTCTTATAAAAGACAGTATAAACTATATTCCTGGAAGTTATGATTTACTAAGTTCTGCATATGTTTTTAGTTCATATCATTTTGA
>JAENXA010000087.1 GCA_016649735.1 Prolixibacteraceae bacterium
AAAACAACAATAATACAGCAAGTATCCAAATTCGTTTCATCTCTTTTATTTTATTTTATTAATATATTTTCCCCGGGACTATTTAAAGTATAATTTATAAATTCGCATGTAATTTAGCAAAATCATCTGTTACATTTATTATCTCCGGATTTTTTTGTAAAATTAACCGATATTTTATTCTCCCAAAATAAAAATGGATTAAACATAAAAAACATTCGATTATAAATATCATTTACAGGAAATCAAAATTATACTACTTTTGTTGTTAAATAAATAAAGAAATGGGAAAAAGAGTGGTAATCGGACTTTCAGGTGGCGTAGACTCAAGCGTTGCAGCATATATTTTAAAAAAACAAGGATACGACGTCATTGCACTTTTCATGATAAACTGGCATGACCATACGGGAACACTCACGGGTCAATGCACATGGGAAGATGATTCCCTTATTGCAAAAATGGTAGCAAAAAAACTTGATATACCATTTCATATTGTTGACCTTAGTGAAGATTATAAAAAACGCGTGGTAGATTATATGTTCCGGGAATACGAAAAGGGAAATACACCAAACCCTGACGTATTATGTAACAGAGAAATAAAATTCGATTCTTTTTTAAAGGAATGTGATAAATATAATGCCGATTATGTTGCTACCGGTCATTACTGCCGTGTAGAAAATATTAAGAATGAAGACGATACCGAAACATTCAGATTACTGGCAGGGACCGATTCAAATAAGGATCAAAGCTATTTTCTCTGTCAGTTAAACCAGTATCAACTCTCTAAATCTATGTTTCCCATAGGTGAAATGATTAAACCTGAAGTAAGACGCATTGCAGCAGAACTTAATTTACCTACTGCTACACGAAAAGATTCACAGGGAATATGTTTTGTAGGCAAAGTAGATCTTCCGGTTTTTTTGCAACAGAAATTAAAATCAATAAAAGGAAATGTAATAGAAATTTCCTCTTCTTTCATGGAGAAAAAAAAGCATATTGATAAAATTCCCGAAAATTTCAGGAAACTCTGTTTTGCCTATCCTTTAAAACCATGGAACGGGAAAGTAATAGGAGAACATCAGGGAGCACAATTTTACACCATAGGACAAAGAAAAGGTCTTAACATAGGCGGACACGAGCGCCCTCTCTTTATTTTGGAAACAGATGTTAAACGGAATATTATTTATGTAGGAGAAGGAGAAAATCATCCGGGACTTTATCGTCCTGGATTATTCATTGCACAGGAAAACATTCACTGGATCCGTCCCGATCTAAAAATGTCTGTAGGAGAAACACGCAATTACCTGGTACGTATCAGATATCGTCAGCCACTTGAATCAGCTAAACTTTATCAAAAAAAAGAAGGTATTTATATTTTGTTTGATAGGGAACAAAGAGGCGTCACTCCCGGCCAGTTTGCTGCATGGTACGATAAAGACGAAGTGATTGGCTCAGGAACAATTGAGGCTAATCCACCGGAAAATTAAGATTTCAAAAGATATAATGTTCTTTTTTAAATAATCAATATTTTGTATCTTATCACAAATTTGGTTTTATATCGTTGGTAAAAAACTAAATACAAACAAAAGAAAAACATTATTTTTTAATTAATATTGAAAAGGAAAAATTAAATCATTAAAACTATTAACAATAAAAAAAATTTATGATAAAGTCAATGACTGGTTATGGTAAGACCGAATTTGAGATAAAAAACAAAAAAATATCCATAGAAATAAAATCACTGAACAGTAAACAACTTGATATAAATTCGCGCATCCCTGTTCTTATGAGAGGTAAAGAATTTAATCTAAGAAAAACAATTTCAGGGAAACTAATCAGAGGGAAAATTGATTTTAACTTTTTTATTGAATCAATTGGCACAGAATGTTCGTCATTAATAAACGAAGGTGCCGTTATGAATTATTATAATCAGTTATCTGATATTCAGAAAAAATTAGGAATTCCTGTTACTGAAAGAACAATTTCTACCATAATGAGATTCCCTGATACTATAAAAACTGAGAGTAAAGAACTTGATGATGAAGAATATAAAGAAATAACCGAACATCTTGACGAAGTTCTTAATTCCGTTGATCAGTTCCGTGTTCAGGAAGGTAAAGCCCTTGACAAAGATATTCGTTCTCATATTATTCAGATTCAAAAACTTTTGGAAGATATTGCTCCTTTCGAATCACAGAGAATAGAAACTATAAAAGAAAATTTGTTGTCAAGTTTAAATAATTCAGGTATTAAAGACAAAATTGACAAAGATCGTTTTGATCAGGAAATTGTATTTTATCTTGATAAACTGGACATAAATGAAGAAAAAGTCAGACTTGCCAATCATTGTCTATATTTTTTAAAAACACTGGATGGTAACTCTCCGGCAGGAAAAAAACTTGGATTTATATCACAGGAAATAGGTCGTGAGATAAACACCCTTGGCAGCAAGGCCAATGACAGCAATATCCAGCATATTGTAGTACAGATGAAAGATTCCCTGGAAAAGGTTAAAGAACAAATGCTTAACGTATTATAATTATAGATACATTATATTAAGTTATGATTCAGAACACATCAGAATATAAAAAAACAGGTAAAGTTCTTATTTTCTCTGCACCTTCCGGTTCCGGAAAAACCACTATTGTCAGACATCTGCTAAAACAAAATTATTCTTTTGGGTTTTCTATTTCGGCAACCAGCAGATCACCACGTTCGACAGAAAAAAACGGCAAAGACTACTATTTCTTAAGCAATGAAGAATTTAAGAAAAAAATAGAAAACGAGGAGTTTCTGGAATGGCAGGAAGTATATTCAGGGACATACTATGGTACGTTAAAATCAGAAGTAGAAAGGATTCGGAATAATGGAGAAAATGTTCTCCTGGAAATTGATGTATTAGGAGGTATTAACGTCAAAAAGATATACGGAAACGAGGCTCTTTCTGTTTTTATAAAAGCTCCTTCTTTAGAAGAACTAAAAAAACGATTAAAATTGCGTTCAACAGATTCAGATGAAATTATACGTAAACGTATTGACAAAGCAGAATATGAACTAAGTTTTTCCCCTCAATTTGACGTTATTCTAATTAATGACAATCTGGAAGATGCTTTTATAGAAAGCGAAAAAATTGTAGAGAAATTCTTAAACAAATGAAATACTATTTCATAGCAGGAGAAGCATCAGGAGATCTTCATGGTTCGAATCTTATCAGAGTTTTAAAACAAAAAGATCCTGCTTTTAATGGCAGAGGATTTGGTGGAGAACTAATGCAGAATCAGGGAATGAGTCTGGTAAAGCATTACCGGAATATGGCATATATGGGTTTTATTCCAGTATTGCTTCATATTTGTGACATCAAAAAAAACTTTCAGCTTTGTGAACAGGATTTGCTAAAATTCCATCCTGATGTGTTAATATTGATAGATTATCCTGGTTTTAATCTGAAGATGGCAAAATTTGCACATAAACATAACATCCGCGTTTTCTATTATATTTCACCAAAAATATGGGCCTGGAAAACTTACCGTATTAAAGCCATAAAAAAATATGTGGATGAAATGTTTACAATACTGCCTTTTGAAACAGATTTTTATAAAAAATATGATTATCAGGTACACTATGTAGGGAATCCCACTTTTGATGAAATAGAAGAAATTCTTACAAATAAAACTTTTAAACAATTTACAGACGAAAATCAATTGTCTGAGAAACCAATAATAGCACTTCTGCCGGGAAGCAGACTTCAGGAAATTCATACTCTTTTACCAAAAATGATTAAGGCAGCAACCCATTTCTCTAATTATCAGATAGTCATTGCAGCTGCTCCAAACATTAACAATGAAGAATACAATCTAATAACTCATGATTATAATATAAAAATGATTTACGGGAAAACCTATGAAGTACTTCAGCAATCAAAAATAGCATTTCTGGCTTCGGGGACGGTCTCACTTGAAGCCGCAATTATCGGCTGCCCTCAGATCGTATGTTATAAAATGGCCGGAGGCAGACCCTTCTCTTTTATAGCAAGAAGCATACTAAAAATAAAATGGGTCTCTCTTGTAAATTTAATCCTAAATCATGAATCTGTAAAAGAATTACTACAGGAAGATTTCACTGTCAAAAACCTTCTTAATGAGACAAAAAAAATTCTGGAAATAAAAAAATACAGGGAGAAAATTCTGGCAGAATATAAAGAACTAAGAAATCAACTTGGAAAATCCGGTTCAGCAAAAAAAGCAGCCGAAATGATGATATGCATTCTTAATATGGAAATTAAGAAATAAATATTCCTACATACAAATAAAAAGTGTAAAATATTCGTATATTAGTAAATTAGAATTAAGAGAAAATATCAAAGAATTAAAACAAAAAAAGCAGTAACTAACAACTAGTTACAATTAGAAAAAATAAAGAATAAAAATCATAACGTATGAAATTTGTAATTTCCAGTTCAGAATTACTGAATCATCTGAATTCAATAAGCAGGGTAATCAATGCTAAAAATACAGTAGCCGCCTTGGACAACTATTTATTCCAGCTAGCAGAAAATCAATTAAAGATTACTGCATCAGATCCGGAATCAACGATGATTACCACTTTGGCTCTAGAAAATGCAGAAGGAGAAGGAAGTATTACTATTCCTGCGAGGATTCTTAACAACACATTAAAAGAATTTCCTGAACAACCACTTACATTCAAAATTAATGATGAGACTTTTAACATTGATCTTTATTCTGAAAACGGGAAGTATAGCATCATGGGACAGACTGGTGAAGAATATCCCGAAAACCGTAAACTGAATGAGGAAACCTCTTCTTCTATAACTGTAAATAAAGAAGTTCTTTTAAATGGTATTTCAAAAACGTTATTCGCCACAGCTGATGATGAATTACGTCCTGTTATGAATGGAATTCTTCTGGAATTCGGACAGGAAAACTTAACTTTTGTAGCATCTGATGCTCATAAGCTGGTTCGCTACAAAAACAAAACAATTAAAACGGAAGTCGAATCCTCATTTATTCTTCCTAAAAAGCCAGCCTCACTGTTAAAAGGATTATTGCCCAAAGGGGATGAAAATATTGAAATATGCTTTGATGAAAAAAGTGCTGTTTTCAAACTTTCTAATTATACGTTAATATGCTGTCTGGTAGAAGAAACATACCCAAAATATAATTCGGTAATTCCTATAAATAATACTAACGAAATGATTGTTGACCGTCTTGACTTATTTAATTCCGTAAAGAGGGTCTCTGTTTTTGCCAACCAGGCAAGCAATCTTATAAAATTAGGAATCGAAAACAATCAATTAGTTATTTCAGCACAAGATGTAGATTTCTCTATTTCTGCAATAGAAAGAATTAAATGTCAATATGAAAACGAAAAAATTGAAATTGGCTTTAAATCTATTTTTTTAATGGAAATATTGAGCAATATTAACTCTGCAGATGTAAAAGTAATGCTTGCAGATTCTACACGTGCAGGGCTTTTTGTTCCTCTCGAAAAAGAGAGTGATGATGAAGAAGTTCTGATGCTTCTTATGCCAATGATGATAAATGCTTAAAACAAAAAATTAATAGAAAAACACTCCTTAATATATAAAAAATTGGAAGTGTTTTTTATTTCTTTACTAATTATACACCGGGACTGCAATATTTTATGTATCCCATTTTTTTAATCACAGAAATTTTTCTAAAAATGCAGCTAAATTTAAAAAATCCAATTATTTTTTTCGATCTGGAAGCGACAGGTCTGAATATTGTTACCGACAGGATCATAGAAATTGGAATGATAAAAATCAAACCCGACAACACCGAAGAAGTTAAAGAGAAACGCATTAATCCTGAAATGCACATTCCGGAAGAATCCAGTAAAATTCATGGAATATACGACAATGATGTAAAAGATGAACCAACATTTAAACAGGTAGCAAAATCTATTGCTCAATTCATCGAAGGATGTGATATTACCGGATTTAACTCAAACCATTTTGACATTCCTATGCTGGCAGAAGAATTTTTACGCGCAGGAGTAGATATTGACATGAAAAAACATAAGTTTATAGATGTCCAGTCCATTTTTCACAAGATGGAAAAAAGAACACTTACTGCCGCAGTTAAATTTTATTGTCATAAAACACTTGAAGGAGCACACGGAGCCATGGCTGACACACGTGCTACATATGATGTATTAAAGGCTCAGCTTGACTTATATAAAGATATTGATTACGAAGACAATGACGGGAAGATAACAAAACCTGTAAAAAACGACATGGCCGCTTTAAGTGAATTTTCATCCTTTAACGACGGAGTCGACTTTGCCAATCGTATTGTATTTAACGACAAGGGAGAGGAAGTATTTAACTTCGGAAAAAACAAAGGCATTCCCGTTGAAAAGGTATTAAAGGAGCAACCCGGCTATTACGGATGGATCATGAAGAGTGAATTCCCCCTTTATACTAAAAAGGTTCTCACAGCCATTAAACTAAAGATGAGATAATAATATAGGCTTGAGGGTTTTATTGAAGACAAAAAAGAGTATAAATTATATAACAATTATAATTTATACTCTTTTTTTATAAGCTTTATTCTGTCAGTCAACTAAATGAGCATTCAGAAGTGCCTGCTGCTTTTTCAGAAAATCTTTAAACTGCCCCATAGAATCAATTCGT
>JAENXA010000166.1 GCA_016649735.1 Prolixibacteraceae bacterium
AAGAACATTTTTGTATTGATGGCTGGAACGTAAAACAAATCATTGTAAATTAAATTCATTTTAAAGGCAATATTGTCAATTAACCTATCTGATTCCGAAAATACCTTATTCTCTGTAATTTGATAAAATAGGTTTATCGGACAGGATTCAATACTTTTATTATTCATGAAAAATAACAACTCCAATATTGAATTTGTCAGGCTTTTGAAGAAAGGAGATATGGCAGCTTTTGATATGCTGTATAATACATTTATGTTTATTTGATAAATCTAATATTAAAGTGACGATGAATAAAAAAATTCTGATAAAATATATAAACAATAAATTTCCAGACGAAAAATTTGAATAGTTTATTGTTTGGATAGAATCACAATATTAATGTAAAATCAACAACTAAATAAAACTAAATAGAAATGGATAAAACACGTCGTAAGTTTATAAAAAACAGTTTATTAACAGCAGGGGCTTTTTCAATATTTCCCAGCAATATTATTCTTGCACAAAAAAACAGGAACGGAATTAAATCAGCACTTCCCAGTGATAAAATAAATATGGCATTTGTTGGAATAGGTAATCAGGCTGGATGGGATCTTAAAAATTTTATGGCTACAGGGCTGGTCAACAACGTAGCAATGTGTGATGTGGATATGGGTGGGCAACAAACTCTCGAAAACTTAAAGAAATATCCTAATGTTCCAAAATTTCAGGATTTCAGAGAAATGTTTGACAAAATGTCAAATAAAATAGATGCTGTATGCATAGGAGTACCCGATTTTTCACATTTTCCCGTAACAATGCTTGCAATGTCTCTTGGGAAACATGTATATGTAGAAAAACCACTATCAAGGACATTTCAGGAGTCAGAGCTAATGATGAATGCTGAAAAAAAATACAATGTAGTTACTCAGATGGGAAATCAGGGACATTCAGGGGCCAATTATTTTCAGTTTAAGGCATGGGTTGAAGCCGGAATAATAAAAGATGTAACCAAAGTAACTGCTCACATGAATGGTGCGCGTCGCTGGCATGGATGGGATACCAGTATAACAAGTTTTCCTTTAGGTCAGCTTATACCTAAGACAATGGACTGGGACACTTGGTTAACAACAGCTCAATACCATGATTATAACAAAGATTTTGTTAACGGACAATGGCGTTGCTGGTATGATTTCGGGATGGGCGCATTGGGAGACTGGGGCGCTCATATTATAGACACTATTCATCAATTTCTTGATCTTGGATTGCCTTATGAAGTTAATCCCATAAAAATTGAAGGACCTAATCCTTTATTTTTTCCACAAGCATCTACACTGGAATTTAAATTTCCAAGACGAAAAAAAATGCCGCCATTAACAATTACGTGGTATGATGGAGTAAATAATATTCCTGAAGTACCTAAAGGATATGGTAATTGCAAACTTGATCCAAATATCCCGGCACCAAGTACAGGAAAAATTCAACCTTCAACATTAAATCCCGGAAAAGAAATTTATTCAAAAGAATTGACCTTCAGAGGAGGATCCCATAGTAGTACTCTGTCCATTATTCCTGAAGAAGCAGCCGAAGCAATGAAATCTAAATTGCCTGAAGTACCCAAAAGTCCTTCCAATCACCATGAAAATTTTGTAAAATCAGTAATGGGACAGGAAAACACGCGTTCACCATTTAGCATATCAGGTCCATTAAGTCAGGTACTTGTTTTGGGAACATTGGCACAACGCCTGGGAACAAAATTGGAATTCGACCGAAAAAGAAAGCAAATCACAAATAATAATTTTGCCAATCAGCTACTGACAGGTATTCCTCCAAGAAAAGGATGGGAAGAATTTTACAAACTATAAAAAATGTTAAAATTGGATCAAAATTATTATTGTAGATTTTTTGTTTGTTTTTAAGAATAGTATTAAAATTTAATTTTTAAATGATGAAAAAGATATTGATTATTTTATTAGTTTTAGTTAGCTCCGGAGCCTTTGCAGGAGACGGATGGACAAATATGTTTAATGGTAAAGACATAAAAGGCTGGAAAGAAATTAATGGTACTGCAAAGTATGAAGTAATCGACGGAGCACTGGTAGGAACAACAAAAATAGGGACTCCCAATTCATTTTTGTCAGACGGCAAAACTTACGGAGATTTTATCCTTGAAGTGGATCTGAAAGTTGCTGAGACTATGAATTCAGGAATTCAGATCAGAAGTCAGAGTACCAAAGCTTATAGAAACGGAAGAGTTCATGGATACCAGTGTGAAATAGATCCTTCAGCACGTGCATGGAGCGGAGGTATATATGATGAAGCACGTCGTGGATGGTTATATCCGATGTCTTTGAATGAAAAAGGTAGAACGGCTTTTAAAAATGGGGAGTGGAATCATTACCATATAGAAGCAATTGGGAATTCAATACGTACATGGGTAAATGGCATTCCATGTGCAGACCTTGTAGACGATATGAATTCTGAAGGTTTTATCGCTTTTCAGGTACATTCTATTGGCGAAGATGCATCAAGGGTAGGAGAACAGATTAAATGGAAAAATATAATAATTAAAACTGATAATTTAAAACAACGTCCCTGGACGGATATTCGTGTAGTAAACCTAATACCTAATAATCTTTCTCCTCAGGAAATGGCACAGGGATGGAAACTTTTGTTTGACGGTAAAACAACAAACGGATGGAGAGGGGTTAAAGATCATTTTCCAGGTCATGGATGGCATGTAGAAAACGGAGAATTGGTAGTTGAAGCCGGAAACGGAGAAGAATCAGAAAATGGCGGTGATATTGTTACTATGGATGAATATTCCACATTTGAATTTAAAACTGATTTTAAAATTACTCCGGGAGCAAATAGTGGAATTAAATATTTTATAACTGAAAAATATGGTTCAGGTAAATCAGCCATTGGACTTGAATATCAGATTCTTGATGATCAGATACATCCTGATGCAAAACTGGGTACAGATGGAAACAGAACAGTTTCTTCCCTGTATGATCTGATTCCTGCATATAAAAACAAGACAGTCAATAAACCGGGAGAATGGAATCATGCACTTCTTATTGTAAAAGGAACCCGTCATGACGAATGGATCAAGGGAAGTAGCATGGAGTCATTTGATTTTACCGGGGCACATGTAGAACACTGGCTGAATGAGAGAAAAACTCTTTCATATGAAAGAGGGACTCAGGCTTTTAAAGCATTGGTAGCAAGAAGTAAATATGCAAAATGGGATGGCTTTGGATTGTGGCAAAAAGGACATATTCTTTTACAGGATCATGGAAATGAAGTTCACTTCAGAAGTATCAAAGTAAGAGTGCTTAAATAAAAAAATATAAATATAAATAATATAAAGGCGGTTATTTTTTGAGTAATCGCCTTTTTTAGGGTTCGCCTGGCACGAACTATTTTTTATAGAGTGAAAGTCCCTAACACGTAGTGATAGCAGGGAGCACTAATAGTATGGGTAAAAGTAATAGAATGGTTTTTATTCTTTATACACTGCTGAAATTTAAGTTTGCCAAATTTGTTTTTTACCAGCAATTTATGGTATGACAAATTTAAATAATTTCACATTGATTGTAGTCTGAGTGTCATTATTCCATTTTTATAATAAAAAAGCATTTTTCCCATAGTTATCATTGATTGCCTGTACGTATATAGAATAAAGTAATTGATAAAAAATTAAATGCCTAAAATCCGCAAGGAATTATCTATTACGCATCCAACTAACTTCAAATCAGTAGTTATACTTAAGTAAACCTCAATCACCATAGCTATTGCTATGATTCAATCGGTTTACTTCCTGATTTTTTGTTATTTGAATGCTCATTACGAAACCTCCTTGCGGAATTTAGGATATAATATCATATTCGGAATTATTTATTCCCGCACAAAGCAGCAGTTGATAAAACAAAAGGTTTACTTTCTTTAAAATTATCATACAACGGCTGCAGCGATTTTGCTCTTGCTCCGTCGTTTTTAGCTACAGTTATGCTTAATATTTTTATCCTGTCGTTATTAGGTAATTCCA
>JAENXA010000292.1 GCA_016649735.1 Prolixibacteraceae bacterium
ACCAGTGAGGATGGTAAAGATATAGTTGTTGATCCGGACGCGAAGTTGGAGGAAGAACTTATTGTGAGGCCTACTTCTGAGACTATAATTTGGAATACTTATAAAAACTGGATACATTCTTACCGTGATCTTCCGATTTTATGCAATCAGTGGGCAAATGTAGTAAGATGGGAGATGCGTACACGATTGTTTCTCAGAACTTCAGAATTTTTATGGCAGGAGGGTCATACCGCTCATTCTACAAAGGAAGAGGCATTAGTTGAAGCTCAGAAAATGATAAATTTATATGCTGATTTTGCTGAAAAATATATGGCGATGCCTGTTATAAAAGGTGTGAAATCGGCTAATGAACGTTTTGCCGGTGCATTGGATACTTATACTATTGAAGCTTTAATGCAGGACGGAAAAGCTTTGCAGTCGGGAACTTCTCATTTCCTTGGACAAAATTTTGCTAAAGCGTTTGATGTTCATTTTACAAATAAAGAAGGAAAGGAAGAATTAGTATGGGCAACCAGCTGGGGTGTTTCTACCCGTTTGATAGGTGCTTTGATAATGGCTCATTCTGATGATAATGGACTGGTACTTCCTCCTACTCTGGCTCCTGTTCAGGTTGTTATTGTTCCAATATACAAAAATGAAGAACAGCTAAGTGAAATTTCCCCTAAGGTTGATGAAATTGTGAAAAAGTTGAAAGATAGGGGTATATCTGTTAAATATGATGATTCTGATAATCGTAAACCGGGATGGAAGTTTGCCGAATATGAATTGAAGGGAGTTCCTATACGTGTTGCCATGGGACCTCGTGATATAGAGAACGGAACTGTTGAAGTTGCACGTAGAGATACTTTGACTAAAGAAATAGTTCCTATGGAAAATATCGATAAGTATATATCAGATTTGCTTGATACTATTCAGAAGAATATTTTTAGTAAGGCTTTGAATTTTAGAAATGACAATATTACAAAAGTTGATACTTATGCTGAATTTAAAGATGTCCTTAAGAATAAGGGAGGTTTTATTTCAGCTCACTGGGATGGAACCACAGAGACGGAACTGAAAATAAAAGAAGAAACAAAGGCTACTATTCGTTGTATTCCTCTTAATAATGAGAAGGAAGAAGGAAAATGTGTTTATTCGGGGAAACCTTCTCACCAGAGAGTCTTGTTTGCCGTGGCTTATTAAAGAAATAACATAATTTTAAAATTATATTAATAAAAAGCAGTCCTTTGGTCTGCTTTTTTTAATTTTATAGGGAAAAACATTTTAATATTGAAGATATGGATGCATTAATTGAAAGATTTTTAAGGTATGTAAAGGAAGATACTACTTCAAATCCAAAGAGTAAGACTTCTCCCAGTTCGGAAAGGCAGCTTTTGTTTGGTGATAAGTTAGCT
>JAENXA010000301.1 GCA_016649735.1 Prolixibacteraceae bacterium
TGTCCGTGATAAATTCAAATTTAATAAATGGGGGAAAACAAAAATTGCGTACCAGCTTCGTCTTGAACAAATTTCTGAATCTTTAATTAAATCTTCTATTTGTAAAATAAAAGAAAACGACTACCGTAATACTCTTTTAAAACTTATCATAGATAAAAATAAAAGTCTAAAAGATCCAGATTCTTATAAACGCCGTGCAAAATTATTTCGGTTTGCCCAGAGCAAAGGATTCGAATCTGAAATAATATATTCAGTAACGGAAGAAATACTTAAGTAAAAAGCTTTCCTACAACCACATACGATAGACAAAAAACAATAGAACTAACAACATTTAATGTTTTTCTGTTATTAATTCTTTATTCTTTATTTTAACTTATCAATTATTCTTCTTTTATTTCGTTGGTTTCTATATTTTTTATATTTTTGCAACACTTTTTCTTTTATATGAATGCATTGTCAAAATATAATATTGTATTTAAAGGCTTAAAAACCGGTATACATAAATTTAATTTCCATGTCGAAAAGGATTTATTCGACTATCTTGGAAAAGAAATTATTAATGACTGTGATATTTCAGTAAAGGTAGTTCTGGAGAAACAAGAGGCTTTGATTATTTTAACCTTCGATATCAGCGGTACATTGAATATTCAATGCGACAGATGTCTGGATTATTATAATCAGCCCGTAAAAAGCGAAAATAAACTTTTTGTCAGGTACGGAGAAAAAGAAAATGAAGAAGAGGAAAATGAAGACGTTATAATTTTACGTCCGGAAGAGTCTGAAATAAACATAGGAAAGTTAATTCATGATTTTATTGTACTTGCTATTCCTTTAAAAAGAGTACATCCGGATGATAAAAACGGGAATAGTCTTTGTAATAAGGAAATGATAAAAAGAATAAAAAAATTATCTGCCTCAAAAGAAAAAAAGACAGATGACAGATGGACTGAATTAAAAAAATTATTAAAATAACGATTAAAAACAACACAAAATGGCACATCCTAAACACAAAATATCAAAATCGAGACGGGATAAAAGAAGAACGCATGATAGTTTAACACCTGCACAATTGTCAACATGCCCAAATTGTGGTGCTACTGTAAAATATCACACAGTATGCCCTGAATGTGGACAATACAGAGGGAAACAAGCAATCGAAAAAGATATAACTGCTTAATATTCTTGTTTATTAAAATGAGAAAAGATATTGTATCTGAAAGTAAAATAGGAAGAAAAA
>JAENXA010000024.1 GCA_016649735.1 Prolixibacteraceae bacterium
AAAAAGATTAACAGGATATTTTTTTAATTCTTTTTCCATGAGTTGTGCATTGGGATAAATATTCCCCATAAGATTCCAAAAGCCCTGCTGATGGTTTTTTTCGATGGTATGGACAAGTTCGTGATTTAGAACAAGGTCTATTAAGTGATCGGGAAGTTGCATAAGATGAAGATTGAGATTTATGTTGTTTGTATAAGAACAACTTCCCCATTTACTTTTAAGACGTTTAATCCTAACGTCTTTATAATGGAATCCACGTTTATCAGCCAGTTGTTTTAACCTAAGAGGAAGATATTCCAATGCTTCCAATCTTAGAACTTTTACAATCATCTCTTTAATAAACTCCTGAGCCGGGGGGGTATCTATACGATATTGTGTTGGTATATTTATTATAATTTCATGTCCTTTAAGATGTCCTGTAATTTTGTCAGATTCATTTTCCGTAATTTTTAAAACATGAGATTTAGTTTTGAATCCATCTCTGAGAGATAACAATTTTATGCGGGTTTTAATTTCTGACTGATGCTTAAGAATCCAATCTGCTTTTGAAATGACAAAATTTAATGCTTTCTTTTCAGATACATTCAATGGCATTGAAACAATAATTTCCCCTGTTCTGTTTATTTTTATTCTAATACTGTGTGAGCGTCTGTCTTTTCTAATACATATTTTGCCTACCTGCTCAACATAAATACTATTGTCTTTAGATATCATTATTATAATTACAAATTAAGTTCAAAATTTCAGCTAATTTGTCATTCAACCAAAATAATTATTGCTCATGAACCTGGTATCTTATATTTGCTGTTTTCCTATTTTTTCTACTGCTGTTTCAAGTCTTTTAATTGTTTCTTCTTTTCCCAGTAATTCAAGAATCAGGAACATATCCACACCCTGACTGCTACCAACCAAAGATAAACGAAGTGGAACCATTATCTGACCAAAACTCCATTCTTTTTCGGTTATAAAGTTTGAAAAAACTTCTTTCATTGACTCTGCATTCCAGTTCTCTACACCTCTTAAGAAATCGGTAATCTCTCTTATTTTATAAGGGGTATCTTTTTTCCATCTTTTTTTAACGGCTTTCGCTTCATATTCTTTAGGAGCTTCAAAAAAATAAAATGCATTGTCCCATAATTCTGAGGCGAAAGTACATCTGTCTTTTATAAGACTTACTATACGTGCTAATCTATCAAGGTTTCCTGATGGGATATTTTTCTGGTTCAACTGTTCATGTAAGTTCTCAGTGAGTTCTTTTTCATCTCTTTTTTGCAAATATTGATGGTTAAACCATTTCGCTTTTTCGGGATTAAATCTTGCCCCTGATTTTCCGACATGCTCCAGACTGAATTTTTCAATAAGTTCTTTTAGTGAGAATAATTCTTGATCATCTCCGGCATTCCATCCCAGTAATGATAGCATATTAATAAATGCTTCCGGATAATATCCATCTTCACGATAACCACGGAAATTCTCTTTTGTTTCGGGATTATTCCATTCAATAGGGAATACCGGAAATCCCATTTTGTCTCCGTCTCTTTTACTTAATTTACCTTTACCTACCGGTTTTAATATTAACGGCAGATGTGCAAATCGTGGTTTATTTTCTTCCCATCCTAAAGCACGGTAAAGTAAAATATGCAAAGGCATGGAAGAAAGCCATTCTTCTCCGCGTATAACATGGGTAATTTTCATCAGATGGTCATCAACTACGTTTGCAAGATGATATGTAGGCATTCCGTCTGCTTTATACAAAACCTTGTCGTCTAATTGTGCAGTGTTAAATTTTACTGTTCCGCGAATCAGATCGTCCTCTGTTACTGTTTCGTTTTCCGGCATTTTAAAACGTATTATCCATGGCTCACCGTTTTTGATTTTTTCATTAACAGTTTTTTCAGATAATGTTAATGAATTTTTAAGTTCTTTGCGTGTATGTGTATCGTAGGAAAAATTCTTTTTTTCGCTTTCTGCTTTAGTTCGCAGCTGTGTTAGTTCTTCCGGTGTGTCGAATGCATAATAAGCATTTCCTGATTTTATAAGTTGTTCGGCATATTTAAAGTACAGTTGCTTTCTCTCACTCTGTCTGTATGGTCCATAAGGCCCGCCTATACCAACTCCTTCATCAGGAGAAAGTCCGCACCATTTCAGGGACTCAATAATATATTCTTCAGCTCCTGGAACATATCTGTGTTGATCTGTATCTTCAATACGAAGTAAAAAATCGCCATTGTTTTTCTTAGCAAACAGATAGTTAAATAAAGCTGTCCTGACTCCTCCCATATGGAGAGGGCCTGTAGGACTTGGGGCAAAACGTACCCTTATTTTTTGTTCCATTTCGTTTATATTTTTAAACTTTTGACAAATATAATGTTTTTATGGGAATGAAGTGTCCGTGTAAAAGAAGGAAGAAAAGATAGTTGTTTTACAACTGATAGTAAATTATTAATTTTACTGATAGTATCTATACTAATTTTCCCTTTTAATAAAAGAACTTTTTGAAAAATTCAAGGTGTGGTTAGATATAATCTATATCTTTGAGAAATTTTTTGAAAAATAAAAAGAAATTTTATATACTAAAACAGTATATAACCTGAAGGTTTTAATGAATATCTAAATTCCTTGCGGATTTTAGGGAATATAAATTTTTGAAAATAAGATCACTATTGTGGTAACAAATAATAAATAAGATTAAGATGAAAAAATTTTTTTTAGCCCTTTTTGTTTTTGGAATAATGTTCAGTTTTTCTGTAAAAGCTGATGAAGGAATGTGGTTACCGTCCCTTATACAGAAACTAAATATTAATCAAATGCAAAAGGAGGGGTGTGAACTAAGCACTGATGACATATACAGTATTAATCATTCCAGTTTAAAAGATGCAGTTGTGGCTCTTGACCACGGTTCTTGCACTGCTGAAATGATATCAGAAAAAGGATTATTACTTACTAATCATCATTGCGGATTTGGTGAGATACAGGCTCATAGTTCTGTTGAACATGATTATCTTAAAAATGGTTTTTGGGCAAAAAATTATGGAGAAGAATTGCCTAATCCGGGGAAGACTGTTTCGTTTTTAATAAGGATGGAGGACGTTACAGACAGTGTTATGAAAAATTTGTCTGATACTCTTTCTGAGGAAGAAAGAGAAAGTGAAATTCAGAATGTAAGTTTTCGTATTCAGAAAGCAGCAATGGATAGCGTTAATGAATACAGTGCGATGGTAAAACCGCTTTTTGACAATAATCGTTATTTTCTATTCGTTTATCAGATATTTCGTGATGTTCGTCTTGTAGGAGCACCTCCTGTTTCCATTGGAAAATTTGGAGGTGATACAGATAACTGGATGTGGCCGCGCCATACTGGAGATTTTAGTATTTTTCGTGTTTATTGCAGCCCTGACGGAAAACCTGCTGACTATTCAAAAGAGAATGTTCCTTTTCATCCTAAATTTCATTTCACTGTATCTTTGAATGGATATAATAAGAATAGTTTTGCCATGATTATGGGTTATCCGGGAAGAACGTCACGTTATAAGACCTCTTACGGCGTTAATTATACTATGGCTGTTACAAATCCTGTAAGAATTCAGGTAAGAAAAGCTAAGCTTGATATCCTTAATCAATATATGAAAACCAGTGAAAAGGCCAGAATTCAATATGCTTCTAAATATGCAATAAGTTCAAATTACTATAAATATAGTATAGGACAGAATAAAGGGCTGAATGATTTACATATCATTGATCAGAAAAAGTCTATTGAGGATAGATTTACAAAATGGGTAAATATGGATGAATCCAGAAAGGTAAAATATGGAGAAGCACTGGGTTTGATAAAGAAGTTTTATGCAAATTCAGCGAGTTCGAAAGCTTATGAATATATTGTAGAATCTATGCTTATGGGACCGGAAATTTTTTATACATGTTTTAAGGCAAAGGGACTGGAACTCTCATTGAAGGATGGAGATAGTAAGGATCGTATTGAGAATAATGTAGCAAATCTGAGAGAAAAAATGAAAAATTTCTATAAAGATTATGATGCTACTACAGATGCAAAAGTTTCTGCAGAATTGTTTAAACTTTATGCTGATAATGTTGACCCCAAATATTATCCATCATTTATAGCCACTGTGGAGAAAAAATATCATGGAGATTATGATAAGTTTACAGATAAGATCTTTAAAAAATCGGTATTCACGGATAAAGCAAGACTGGAATCTTTTCTGAATAATCCCAGTTATAAAAGACTGAAAAAAGATCCTGTATTTCAGGTATCAAATGAGATGTTCCGCGAACTTATTATTTTAGGGGGAGCGAATGATGGTGTTTCTGTAGGACTGGAAAAAGGAGAGCGTCTGTATTTGGAAGGACTTATGAAAATGGAAAAAAATCATGTGTTTTATCCTGATGCTAATTCTACTATGAGACTTACATATGGTAAGGTTGGGGGTTATAAGCCGCATGATGGTGTAAAATATGATTATTATACGACAATAAAAGGATATATAGAGAAGGAAATTCCCGGGGATGATGAATTTAGTGTTCCCCAAAAGCTAAAAGATTTATACCGGGCAAAAGATTTCGGACGTTATGCCGATAAAAAGGACAGTACCTTGCATACCTGCTTTATTACGAATAATGATATAACCGGTGGAAATTCAGGGAGTCCGGTTCTTAATGCTAATGGTCAGTTAATTGGTATTGCTTTTGACGGAAACTGGGAAGCCATGAGTTGTGATATTGCTTATGAACCTGTTTTGCAGAAGTGTGTTAATGTTGACATACGTTTTGTTATGTGGATAATTGATAAATATGCCGGAGCAAAGAATATTATTGACGAGATAACTTTTGCAGATAATTCAGACGAAAATCAAAATTGTCTGAAAATAAATTAAAAACAAAAAACTAAGACTTTTATAATAAAGTCTTAGTTTTTTGTTTTTTCTGCAGGTATGTCAATATTCCTATTTCAGCAATAGTTGCTTCTCACATATAAATATATTTAATCAGTAATTGGTTGATATCATTTTCTTAGTGTATTCTCCTGAACAAAATATTTAAAGATTATTAATGCCTGAATCGGATACCTGATTTTTAATATTCTTATAATCGGGAATGTTTTTTAAAAAAAAATAAGTTTCTTCTTTTCTGTTTATAAGACAACAATAGTGCTGCATTCCATTGGATACTATTAGACAATCAGTCCTGAATTTCATGTTATAACGGGCAATCTGATCGAAAGTTTTTTGTGTGATTTTAATATTAGGAGCTTTAAATTCGACTATAAGTATGGGCTCTTTTTTTCTGTTATAAACCAGAAGATCTGTACGAAAAATATTTTTGTTGATTTTTAATCCGTTTTCTATAGCCATGAGAGATGAAGGGAATCCTTTATCCTGAATAAGATATTTGATGAAATTTTGACGTACCCATTCTTCGGGAGTAAGCAGGATGAATTTTTTTCGTATTTCATCAAAAATATAGGTTTTGTCTTCCTCTGTTTTTATTCTGAAAGAATAGTCTGGCAGATTAAGTTTTGTCGTTATTTCCATTAGTTTATATTGTTTTATTGTTGACTTGTTGTCGTTTGATTACCCTTAAATATTGTTTTTTTGTTATTTTATAATCGGTAATCTTTAAAATAAAACTCAATAAAAGTAATGCTTTTAAAGCACAACACAATCAATCATTTTTCTTTGTTCTCTGTCTTTTGTTTGTTCGCTATAATTCATGTATTTTTGTGTAGTATAGATTATTTGTATTTGTTAAAAACAAGTATTAATAAAATTTGAAAGACAATATGAAACGAGCATGAATTATTTAAACAAAAAATCGTCCAATGGGATGTTTAAAGTAAATTCAATATAGAGAAACGGATAATTACGTTTTTAAGTCGTTTTATATATTATTTTTATAAATTATAAACAGATGGAAATAGACAGGGGATGTTGTAGCGCAAATGGCGGTTCATGTTGTAAACTGCAGGTTTACGACTGGCTGGATAAATTGTTTCTTGGAACTCAGGCAAAAGATATAGTAGAAGTCAGATTTAAAAATACACGTAAGGATTATTACATAAATGTTAATGGGCTGAAACTACGACAAGGAGACATTGTGGCTGTTGAAGCCTCTCCCGGACATGATATAGGTGTTGTCAGTCTGACAGGCGATTTGGTAGGACTTCAACTTAGTAAAAACAAGGCGACTCTTATCAACGGTGAAATGCGTAAAATTTATCGTATAGCCAGACCCATTGATCTTGAAAAGTGGAAAGAAGCAATTAGTCTGGAATATGAAACCATGATTAAATCAAGACAGATTGCTTCTGAATTTAAGCTTGATATGAAAATCGGGGATGTTGAATACCAAGGAGATCGTACTAAAGCTATTTTCTACTATATAGCTGACGGGAGAGTTGATTTTCGTCAGCTTATAAAGGTTTTGGCAGAAACTTTTCGGATTCGTATTGAAATGAAGCAGATTGGCGCACGTCAGGAAGCAGGTCGTATAGGAGGAATTGGCCCTTGTGGCAGGGAACTTTGTTGTTCTACATGGATTACTAATTTTGTTTCTGTTACTACGAATGCTGCCAGATATCAGGAAATATCGCTGAATCCACAAAAACTGGCAGGACAATGCGGAAAATTAAAATGTTGTCTGAATTTTGAAGTTGACGCATATATTGATGCTCAGCGAAATTTTCCTTCTTCGTCAATCAGACTTGAAACTCAGACAGGGTTTTATAAATTTATCAAGTCTGATACGTTTAAAGGTATTCTTTATTATGTGGATGATTCTGATAAGACGGGAAGTTCTGTTCCTCTGCCTATTGAGCGTGTGAAAAAAATTATTGACCTGAATAAAAAAGGAATAAAACCTGAGATGCTTTTTGATCCTGTAAAGACAGAAGAAAGATCACAAATAAAAGAGTTTAAGGATGTTCTTTCACAGGGTGATTTAACCCGTTTTGATAATCCTGATAAAAATCGTTACAGAAAGAATATAAAATTCAAAAAGAATAATAAAAGCAGAACCCGGGGAAACAGAAAATTTGATAAAACCGGAGTGCCGGCATCAAAGATCGAAAGTCAGAAAATAACGACAAACGACAGAAAACAGAAGACTATTAATAAGCAGCAGAAAACAGAAAACAGAAAACAGAAGACCAAAGAATAATAAAAGTAAAAGGTCGAAAAACGTAAGTCAGAATACAGAAACAAAAGATGAAAATAAATTAAAACAAGAAAAATAATACCGGTTTTCAACGTTAAATTTTTAATTGTATGAAGTTTCTTTATATTCTAATTCTTCTCCTTGTTGTCTTTTCTTCATGTGATTCTAAATATGTTTTTGAAGATTATAAAACTATAAATCATGAAGGATGGGACAGGGATTCTGCGATTGTTTTTAATATGCCGGTGAGAAATATAGACCATTCATACAAAATGTATGTTAATGTAAGGAATATGGGAAATTATTCAAAAAGAAATCTGTGGCTTTATGTTAATATCATATATCCTGATGGTCGTTTATTGAGTGATACAGTAGATTTTTATCTCGCTGATGAATTTGGAATATGGGAAGGTAAAGGAATAGGTGATTTATATGATAATCAGTTTTTTTATAAAAAAAATATTCTTTTTCCGGTTATAGGTGAATATTCGGTTTCTCTGAGACAAATAATGAAAAAAAAGAATTTGAGAGGAATTCTTGATGTCGGAATTCAGTTGGAAAGTGAAAAGTTAAATGTCCGTGATTAATTTATTTAAATAAATGGTCATTGGAGCATATATTATATAATAAACATAATAAAAGTGGGAAAAGGTAAGTTAAAGAAATATGCAGAGCTTGCGACTTTTGCTAATGTTATAGAAGCCCCTTTTATTGACAGGGATCAGCCCGATGATGAAAGGAAAGGTAAATGGAGTCATGGATTTTTTAAAAATGATAATCCTTTAATTCTGGAACTTGGATGTGGAAAAGGTGAATATTCCATTGGTCTTGCCCGGAAAATTACCGGCAAAAATTTTATAGGAATAGATTCTAAGGGGGCCAGGTTATGGAACGGAGCACAAAAAGCCCTCTCTGACAATGTTTCAAATGTTTGTTTTATAAGATCAAATATAGAGATTATTGAAAAATTTTTCGTTCCGGAAGAAGTTGAGCAAATATGGCTTACTTTTCCTGATCCGCAGATGAAAAGTATAAATAAAAGGCTTACTTCTGTTTATTTTTTGAAAAAATATCAGAATATTCTTAAGAAAGGCGGAGTAATTCATCTAAAGACCGATAGCTTGTTTCAGTATCGTTATACTATGGAGGTTCTTAAAAAAAATAACCTTGAGATTATTGCACAAACTGAAGATCTTTATAATTCAGAATGTATAGATGATGTTAAGTCTATCCAGACTTTCTATGAAAAACAATGGAGGAGACGAGGAATTTCAATAAAATATGTAGCTTTTAAACTTAATAACTCAGGGCCGCTTGAAGAACCTGAAGTTGAGATCGAAAAAGATCCTTATCGTAGTTTCGGGCGCTCTGCCAGAGAATAGATGAAGACTTTTTACGATAAAGTATATAAAGTAACGCGAAAGATTCCGTATGGAAGAGTAACAAGTTACGGATCTATTGCCCGATATCTTGGTTGTGCAGGATCATCCAGAATGGTAGGTTGGGCAATGAAACATTCTATGGAATGTCCTGAATTTGTACCGGCTCACAGAGTGGTAAATGCATCAGGATTGCTGACAGGAAAAATGAATTTTGGAGGTACTCATGTAATGGAGGAACTTTTAGAAAATGAAGGCATTAGTATAGAAAATAACCGGGTCGTGGATTTTAAAAATAAATATTGGGATCCGGTAAAAGAATTAGGAACAGGGTATTGATCTTTATTTTAAATTACTCTGTTTTTTTATTATTTTAGTCAGAAATAAAAAATTAAAGACATGGCAGAAAAACCAAAAAACGTAATTGTTCCAAAAAATGTGACGGATTCTCTTCGTCAGATTTTTTATCCGGGATCGAAACAGGATATCGTTTCCCTCGATATGGTACAGGAAATCCGTATTGTCGATAATAAGATAAGTTTTACACTGGTATTCCAGCGTTCGGATGATCCGAATCAGGTGAAAGTTGTAAAAGAATGTGAAGAAAAACTTGTGAGTGAACTTGGAGATATTGACATTAAAGGTAATATATCAGTTAAATCGATGCATCAGATGGAACGTCCTGTATTACCGGGCGTAAAAAACATTATTGCTGTAGCTTCAGGTAAAGGGGGAGTTGGAAAATCAACTATTGCTCTGAATCTTGCTATTGCCTTATCTAAAACAGGGGCAAAAGTCGGTCTTATTGATGCCGATATTTATGGTCCTTCTATTCCTATGATGGTAGGTGCCAAAGATGTACATCCTTATTCCGAAAAAGTAGATGGTAGAGAAATGCTTGTTCCTATTGAACGTTACGGACTGAAAATTCTTTCAATTGGTTTTTTTATAAAAGAAGAAGACGCACTTGTATGGCGTGGTCCTATGGCTTCAAATGCTTTAAAACAATTGATAACAGAATCTCACTGGGGTGAACTTGATTATTTGCTTATTGATTTACCTCCGGGTACAAGTGATATTCATCTTACTTTAGTACAGACAGTTCCTGTTACTGCAGCTATTGTGGTAACTACTCCTCAGGCTGTTGCATTGTCTGATGTAATCAGAGGAACCAATATGTTCAAAAATAAGAGTGTAGATGTTCCTGTTTTGGGTATGGTTGAGAATATGGCCTGGTTTACACCTAAAGAGCTTCCAGATAATAAATATTATATTTTTGGTAAAGACGGTGGAAAGAAACTTGCAGAGAAGATGAATCTTCCGTTGCTTGGTCAGATACCTATTGTTCAGAGTATTTGTGAAAGCGGTGATAATGGCGTTCCTGTTGCAGTTGATGAGAATTCTATTATAGGTAAAGAGTTTATGGCTCTTGCCAAAGCAACAATTAAAGGTATACAGCAAAGAAATGAAAGTCGTAAGCCTACTCATAAGGTAGACATTAAACATAAAAAATAAATTCAGGCTTTTGATAAAATAATTTCTTAAGAATTATAAATTACCAATGATTTTTAGTTAGTGATTTTAATTGATAATTTCCCGTAATTTTTATTGTTATTCAAATTTATTAAGGAATTCCTGAAAAGAAATATTTTCCCTGGAGATCTGTTTTTCGACAGACTTCAGGGATTTTTCTATTTCATAAATATTATGCCGGTTATTCATTAGTTGAGCGGTTAGTTCTGAACTTAAAGTTTCTGAAATATCTCCATGCCATTGTGAATCTATAATTATTCCTTTTTTTACCGTTAAAGAAAATGTGATTTTACCGTTTTTTATTTCCATTTCATTTTTGAACCGGTAACCGGGAGATTTGCCATAAATCCAGTCCCATTGTGTGTATTTTTCTTTTCTTAGTTTCTCAATGGCCTTTTGATCTTCCTCTGTTAATTCATAAAATTCTGTCCCGGAAAATTCTTTCCTTATATTTTCAATAAGGAAATCGGTGAACTCATCAATGTTTATTTTACTTTTTATATGATCTGAAATGTTAGTTACTTCACTGTGTCGTGAAGAAATTGCTTTGTCAGTGAATTTTGAAAGGTCTGTCTCTATAGCATTTTTAAGATTTTCGATACAGCTGTTAAAAAGGAGCGTTCCGTGATGAAGTATTCTTCCCTTTGAAATACCTTCAGCACTTCCTGTTATTTTCCTACTCCCTATAAGAATATCATGATGAGAGGAAGTGGTTAGTTTTATCCCCAGCTTTTCAAGTATATTGATGATTATCTGATTATAATCATCAGAATGAAAATTATTAGCGTCTGACTGATTCCAGATAAAAGAGAAGTTAATATTTCCCATGTCATGAAATACAGTTCCTCCTCCGGATAATCTTCTGGCTACACAAATATTATTTTTCCGTACAAAGGGATGGTTTATTTCGGCAATTGCATTTTGATTCTTTCCTATAATCACTGCATTCTCACTTTGCCATAGCAGAAAAAAATCTTCTTTAAAATTGCGGAGAATATATTCTTCGGTCGCAAGATTAAAATACGGGTCTGTATTTTTAAGATGAAGGATCTTTTTTGTCATGAATACAAAAATAACCTATTTTTGAGAATAAAATAAAAATAATTTATGAGAGTAGTTATTCAAAGAGTTTCTAATGCATCTGTTACAATTGATGGTAAGGTGAAATCTGCTATAAAAAAAGGACTTCTTATTCTTATAGGTATAGAAGATGCTGATAATGATGCTGATATTGCCTGGCTGGTAAGGAAAATTGTGCAGATTCGTATTTTTAACGATGATAAAGGAATAATGAATCGTTCTGTTACAGATGTAGATGGTGAGGTACTTGTGATAAGTCAGTTTACTTTGTTTGCCTCTACTAAAAAAGGTAATCGTCCATCTTATATCAGGGCTTCTAAGGCAGATTTTGCAATACCTGTGTATGAAAAATTTCTACATGAGTTGTCAGTCCGTCTTAAAAAACCTGTAGAAAGCGGAATCTTTGGTGCAGACATGAAGGTTAAATTACTAAATGACGGGCCAACTACTATAATTATGGATTCTAAAGAAAAAGATTTTTAGTCTTTAGCTCTTATATATTAACTTATAAATTAATAAGAAGACCAATGTCCTTTTTATATTATTTTGGTAACTTGAGTATTAAAACTGAAGTTTATTACTTTTACAATTATTAAAAAAAGTTATTTTATTTAGGTTTTCTCTCTTATAATAAATTAAATATATGGAACAGAAAAAAACAGAATCTGTTTCTTTGTCTCAGGCACAGGAAATGGTTGATAAATGGATAAAAACATTTGGTGTTCGTTACTTTAATGAATTAACAAACATGACTGTTTTAACTGAAGAAGTGGGAGAAGTTGCACGAATTATAGCTCGTACCTATGGAGAACAGTCTTTTAAATCTTCTGATGAAGATAAAGATCTGGGAGATGAACTCTCAGATGTTTTATGGGTTATAATTTGTTTGGCAAATCAGACCGGAATTGATTTAAATGAAGCGTTTCTTAAAAATATAAAGAAAAAAACAGCGAGGGATAAAGATCGTCATCATAACAATAAAAAATTAAAAGATGGATATAACGGAAAGATTAAGTAGTATAAAGACAAAAGTTTCTGAAAACAGTACTGAGGAAAACATAAGGCTGGCTTTTTCCTGCATGGATCTAACTTCTTTAAATTCTACTGATACAGTAAGTCATATTGAATCGTTTACAAAAAAAGTTAATGATTTATCAAAGAATTTTGCAGGGGTATTACCTGTTGCTGCTATCTGTATTTATCCTAATATGGTTGAAACTGTAAGAAAAACATTGAAGGTAAAAGGAGTTAGAATAGCTTCTGTGGCAGGAGGATTTCCTTCTTCAATGACTTTTTTGAGTGTTAAAATACAGGAAATAATGATGGCTGTTGATAGTGGAGCTGATGAAATTGACATTGTAATGCCTTTGTGGGCTTTTCTTGACAATAATGAAGCAGTGTGCAGAAAAGAGATAAGTGATATCAAAAAAAATATTGGTTTTGTTCCATTAAAGGTGATTTTGGAAACAGGAGCATTAAAAACTTCTGAAAATATAGCAAAGGCTTCTATACTATCTATGGAAAGTGGTGCTGATTTTATTAAAACTTCTACAGGGAAAGTCAGTCCTGCTGCTACTCCTGAAGCAGCGATTGTTATGTGTCAGTCTATAAAAAAATATTATTTAAAAACAGGCAGAAAGGTTGGTTTTAAAGCTGCCGGTGGAATTTCCACTACTAATGATGCTATGTTATATCTTACTATTGTACATGAGATATTGGGAGAGAAATGGATGACACCAAAACTATTCAGAATTGGAGCCAGCCGTCTTGGCAATAAATTATTGAGCAGCATTCTTAAAAAAGATATAGTTTACTTTTAATTTTTTTGTAATCCTATTTTGACATGGCTGTAAGGGTTTTGTGTCAAACTCAGGTTAATATTTGGTTATTGAAAAATATTTTTTGTTTTTTTTACCTAAACAAAAGAAAATTCCATTATTTTTGCACTGCACAAAGCCCGAGTGGCGGAATTGGTAGACGCGCTGGATTCAAAATCCAGTGATAGTAATATCGTGCGGGTTCGATTCCCGCCTCGGGTACAAAAAAGCTCTTTGAATCTTCAAAGAGCTTTTTTGTTGGTTCGCCTGGCACGAACTATTTTCTATAGGGTGCAAGTCCCGAGCACGCCGTGATAGCAGGAAGTGTTAGCTTAAGGCAAGGGTGTCCATCGTGAGGTGGAATCTGAAGGAAGCCGGCGGCAAAAT
>JAENXA010000035.1 GCA_016649735.1 Prolixibacteraceae bacterium
AAAGAAAGGTCTGAATATATATATTCAGACCTTTCTTTTTAATTTAAAAGCATTTATTATTCATTTACCCGCGGCTGCAGAATATTTAACTTTATTTTTTTATTCTTTTTATCAAAACCTACAGATACCGTTCCTCCTTTGGGTACAGGATTTTTTATTATTAATTCGGCCATTTCATCTTCAAGATAATTTTGAATGGCACGTTTCAAAGGACGTGCACCGAATTGCGAATCGTATCCTTTGTCGGCTATGAAATTTTTCGCAGTATTGGATATTCTTAATTTAAAATTCAGGGCTGTAACTCTATCATATAATCCCTTTAATTCAATATTAATAATTTTTTTAATATCATCTTTTGAAAGTGTATTAAACATAATAACATCATCAACACGGTTTAAAAATTCCGGAGCAAAGGCTTTTTTCAATGCTTTTCCTACAATATATTTAGCACGTTCATTTTTATTTTTAGCTGAATTACTATTAGCATTAAATCCAATACCGGCACCAAATTCCTTTAACTGACGTGAACCAATGTTAGAAGTCATAATGATAATGGTATTTTTAAAATCTACACTTCTACCAAGACTATCAGTAAGACATCCTTCATCAAGTACCTGAAGTAATATATGGAAAACATCCGGATGAGCTTTTTCAATTTCATCAAGTAAAACTACAGAATATGGTTTGCGACGAACTTTTTCTGTAAGTTGTCCGCCTTCTTCGTATCCAACATATCCCGGAGGTGCACCAACAAGACGTGAAACTGAAAATTTTTCAATATATTCACTCATATCAATACGTACAAGAGAATTGTGATTATCAAAAAGATAATTGGCAAGAACTTTGGCAAGCTGAGTCTTACCAACTCCGGTAGGACCAAGAAAAATAAATGAGCCTATTGGTCTGTTCGGATCTTTTAGTCCGGCACGATTACGTTGTATAGCTTTAACAACTTTTTCTATAGCTTCATCCTGACCAACAATAGAACTTTTTAGCTTATCGCCCATTTCAATAAGCCGTTTTCCTTCTGCTTGAGCAATTCTCTGAACAGGAACACCTGACATCATGGCAATAACTTCTGCCACTTTTTCCTCATTAACAATTTCCCTGTGACTTGTCAGCTCTTTTTCCCAAACTTTCTTTTCATCGTCTAAAAGATGCATGAGATTTTGTTCTTTATCCCTGTGCTGAGCTGCCAGTTCAAAATTCTGACTTTTCACCGATTTTATTTTCTTTTCACGGATAATTTTAACTTTTTTCTCAAGTTTTAATATATGTTCCGGCACGTTTATGTTTGAGATATGAACTCTGGAACCTGCTTCATCTAATGCATCTATTGCCTTATCCGGAAGAAAGCGATCAGTAATATAACGATCAGTTAGCTTAACACATGCTTCAATGGCATCAGGAGTATAGGTTACATTATGATGTTCTTCATATTTTCCTTTTATATTATTCAGAATTTCAATTGTTTCCTTTACTGAAGTTGGTTCGATCATTACTTTCTGAAAACGTCTTTCCAATGCACCATCTTTTTCAATTTGCTGCCTGTACTCGTCTAATGTAGTAGCACCTATACACTGGATGCTCCCACTAGCCAGAGCCGGTTTAAGCATATTAGCAGCATCGAGAGATCCCGTTGCTCCGCCTGCACCTACTATTGTATGAATTTCATCTATAAAAAGAATTACATTATTTACTTTAGAAAGCTCATTTAAAACAGCTTTCATACGTTCCTCAAATTGTCCGCGATATTTTGTGCCGGCAACAAGAGATGCAACATCAAGGCTTACAACTCTTTTATCAAAAAGAATCCTTGAAACTTTTCTTTGAATTATTCGAATGGCAAGCCCTTCAGCAATAGCTGACTTACCAACACCGGGTTCTCCAATCAGGATAGGATTATTTTTCTTTCGTCTGGAAAGAATCTGTGAAATTCTTTCAATTTCATTTTCCCGGCCCACAATAGGATCCAGTTTATTTTCAGCAGCAGCTTTGGTAATGTCAATTCCAAAATTATCTAAAACAGGAGTTCCTGTTTTACTGGCAATTACAGTATTTTTAGAAGTGCTGAATTGTCCTCCCTTTATAAACTGATTATCATCATCTTCATCCTCCGGATCACCAAAATCATCACTGTCTTCAGTATCTTTTATCTGCCCTGACTCTTCCATCTGGGACTTAAGTAAATAGTAGTTCAAATGAAAATTATTTAATATTTCAGAAAATTTGCTGTTCTTATTTCTTAATATAGCAAGCAATAAATGTCCTGTATTAATAGTGCTGCTTTTCATTGCCCTGGCTTCCAAATAAACAAGCTTTAATATTTTTTCTGTCTCTTTTAATAACTGTACAGAAGATTGAGGATCAATGAGCTGATCAGTACGTACAGAATCTTCTACTGCTGTCTTTATTTCATTTAGGTTAATTCCCAGATTTTCGAGGATATCAATGGCTATACCTTGTCCTTCCCTAAGAATCCCCAAAAAAACATGTTCTACTGCTATATGATCATTCCCCAAACGTATAGCTTCTTCACGGCTATATGAGAGAACGTCTTTTATCTTTGGTGAAAATTGAGAATTCATAACTTTTATCGTTTTATTATAGTATCATTCTTATTATTCTTTTTTCTTTGTTTCTTTGCAAAAATTATTCCATTAAAAGAATTCACTATCTATTTTACAAAAGTATTTTGAATTTATGAAGTTACAAAATAAATAATTAATTCTTTCAGTGAAATACTTTATTTTGTTAACACAAACCTGTTAAAACTATACCTGAAATTACAGAATATAACTAAAAAAATAAAATAATAGAAAAACATAAATATAATCGAATAAACAGTGTTTAACAAAATTAAATAACTATAGTGAAAAAGGATCTTAATAGCTTTAAATAGTAGTATTTTTTATATCTTTGTGAAGATGTACGAAATTTTAAAAAACATAAAAGAAAATATATAAAAAACATGGCTGAAGGAGAAAGAATAATAAAGGTTAACATTGAGGAACAAATGAAATCGGCCTACATCGACTATTCTATGTCGGTAATTGTGGCAAGAGCATTGCCGGATGTCAGGGATGGGTTAAAACCTGTGCACCGCAGGGTTTTGTTCGGAATGTATGAATTAGGTGTGCTTTCAAACAAAACTTATAAAAAGTCTGCCAGAATAGTAGGAGAGGTTTTGGGTAAATTTCATCCACATGGTGATAGCTCTGTATATTTTGCAATGGTTCGTATGGCTCAGTCATGGGTATTAAGATATCCGCAGATTGACGGACAGGGTAACTTCGGGTCTATTGACGGTGACAGTCCTGCTGCCATGCGTTACACAGAAGCAAGAATGGCTAAGATTGCCGATATGATGATGGCTGATCTTGACAAAAACACAGTCGATTTTCAGCCGAACTTTGATGAGACACTTAAAGAACCAACTGTTTTACCTACAAGAATTCCTTATTTACTGGTAAACGGAGCATCAGGTATTGCAGTCGGTATGGCTACAAATATGCCTCCTCACAATCTTACAGATACAATTGATGCTATTATAGCTTATATTGATAATCCGGAAATTGAAATTCCGGAACTAATTAAAATTATTAAGGCTCCGGATTTTCCTACAGGTGGAATTATTTATGGAACCAAAGGTGTAATTGAAGCCTTTGAAACGGGTAGGGGACGTATTGTAATAAGAGGCAAATGCCATATTGAACCTCATGGAAACGGACGCGAAAGAATCGTAGTTACCGAAATTCCTTATATGGTTAATAAGGCAGAGCTGATTGTTAAAATTGCAGACCTTGTAAATAATAAAAAGATTACAGGAATTTCCAATGTTAATGATGAGTCTGACCGTGACGGAATGCGTATTGTGATTGATCTTAAGAAAGATGAAGTTTCTAATGTAATATTAAATCAACTATACAAAGAGACATCTCTTCAGTCCTCGTTCAGCGTAAATAACATTGCACTTGTAAACGGTCGTCCACAGTTACTGAATCTTCAACAACTAATTCATTATTTTGTTGAACACCGTCACGAAGTAGTTACCCGTCGTACACAATATGAGTTGGATCAGGCAGAAAAAAGAGCTCACATATTAGAAGGATTAATTATTGCCAGTGATAACATTGACGAAGTTATTGCCTTAATTAAGGCATCCAAAAATGCTGATGAAGCTAAGAACGGTCTGATGGAAAAATTTGAGCTGGATGAAATTCAGGCAAAAGCCATTGTTGAGATGCGTTTACGTCAGCTAACAGGATTGGAACAGGACAAATTGCATGATGAGTATAAATCGCTTGAAGAATTTATTGAAAAATGTAAAGAAATTCTGGCAAGCAAAGAACTTAGAATGAAAATTGTCAGGGATGAATTAATTGAAGTAAAAAACGTATATGGAGATAAAAGAAGAACAGAAATTGTCCAGAATACAGAAGAATTCAATCCTGAAGATTTCTATGCAGACGACGACATGGTTATTACCATTTCACACCTGGGATATATAAAACGTACTCCTTTATCAGAATACAGAACACAGGCCAGAGGTGGTGTTGGATCAAGAGGAAGTATAACAAGAGATGAAGATTTTCTTGAGCATATCCTTATTGCATCAATGCATAATACATTGTTATTATTTACCGAAAAGGGAAAATGTTTCTGGAGAAAAGTATATGAAATTCCTGAAGGGACTAAAGTGTCAAAAGGAAGAGCTATTCAGAATCTTCTTAATATATCATCTGATGATCAGGTTCTCGCATATATAAAAGTACCATCACTTGACAATCCTGAATTTACACAGAATCATTTTATTGTTTTCTGTACGAAAAAAGGTATAATTAAAAAGACAACACTTGAAGCATATTCACGTCCTCGTCAGAATGGTATTAATGCCATAACAATTCGCGAAGATGATCGTCTAATGAATGCTTTACTGACAAACGGTAATCACGAAATAATGATCGCTGTAAAATCAGGAAAAGCAATTCGTTTTCCTGAAAATATTATAAGAGCAATGGGAAGAACAGCTTCCGGAGTTAAAGGAATTAATCTTGGCAACATCAAAAATGAAGTTGTCGGCATGATTTCTGTAGAAAATGAATCGGAAGATGTTCTTGTTGTTTCAGAAAATGGTTATGGTAAACGCTCCAGTATAGGTGATTACAGAATCACAAACAGAGGCGGTAAAGGAGTTAAAACAATTAATATTACCGATAAGACCGGGGAATTGATTACCCTTAAGAGCGTAAATGATTCTGACGATCTTATGATTATAACTGCCAAAGGAATTATTATCAGAATGGCTATTTCACAGTTAAGAATTATGGGACGTGCAACTCAGGGAGTAAAACTGATCAATCTTAAAGATGATGATACAATTGCTTCGATAGCAAGGGTTCCAAAAGAAGAAGATTCTGAAAATGTGAATGTGACAGATATAGAAGAAGGTGTTTTACCATCTGAAGAATCAGAATCTACAGAAAATAATTTTTCAAATTCAACGGAGCAGGAAACTGATGAAAATCAAGAGGATGACAATGATGAAGAAACTTCAGAAAAAGAATAAAATAGTTTGTTCTATATTTGAAAAAAATTAAATTTGTAAAAAAATAAAAAATAAAAAGATTATGAGAAAAATAATTTTACTTTTCGCTATCTTTTCCTTCCTTGGAGTTTCGGCGTTTGCACAAAAAGGAAAAGTTGTAAGTGCCCGTTCTCTAAAAGATGCAGGAAAACTGGAAAAAGCACTTGAAACTATCAATATTGCTATTGATAAAAATAATGAAAAATCTAAAAAGTCAATAGACTGGCCAACGACATGGCAGGTTCGTGGAGATATTTATCATGCTATTTATTCCTCTAAGGATGCTAATATTAAAAAATTAGTAGAAAATCCATTACAAATTGCTTATGATTCGTATAAAAAAGCAATGGAACTGGACGAAAAGAACAAATTAAAAAACACAATGAAAATCAGTTTAACTATGTTAAATACTGATTTCATTAATCAGGCAGTAGTATATTTTAATAAAGAAAAATATAATGAAGCACTGTCTTGTTTTAAAAACATCCTGGAAATTGGTCAATTGCCTATAATGCAGGAAAAAGACAAACCTGCTTCTATTGATACGACGATAATATTTAATGCTGGTCTTGCTGCTTATAATGCAGAAAATTATGATGAAGCTATAAAATATTATGGAGATGCAGCAAAATATGGTTATAATAAAGGTAAAACATACGAGCTTATTGCACAATGCTATCTGAATAAAAAGGATACATTAAAAACAATTGACGTATTACAAAAAGGATTTGAAAAATATCCTGAAAGCAGCCCTATACTTGTTACAATGATTAATCTCTATATAACAACTAATAAGGTAGATAACGCTATAAAATATCTTGATATCGCCATTAAACAAGATCCAAAAAATGCAACTTTCTATTTTGCACGTGGTTCTTTATATGACAAAATTAAAAAAACAGATCTGGCAATAGAAGCATATTCAAAAGCTATTGAATTAAATCCTAAATATTTTGATGCTAATTATAATTTAGGTGCTATATATTATAACAAAGGTGTAGCACAGGTAGATGTAGCAAATGCAATACCAACAAACGATCCTAAAAAATATGATATTGAAAAGGACAAAGCAGATGAACAATTTAGAAAATCAATTCCTTTCATGGAAAAAGCATCAGAAATTAATCCAAAAGATACTTATTCTTTAGAGTCTCTAAAAACTTTATATTACCGTTTAAAGATGATGGAGAAGTTTGATGAAGTAAATAAGAAAATTGAAGATCTTAAATAATAAATTATAATAAATTAAAAGGGAGCTTATCCCTTTTAATTTAATTTATTCTATTTAACATAATATAAACTATAAGACAAATAAATAAAACCCAAAAAACAAAAAAGCAGTTAAAAGGCCTGATCTCCATATCTACTGGACCATCCTCCGGTATGTGAAAGCAGATTTCTTACAGTGATTTTATACAATTTTTTATCATTAACATTATTAAATATAGAATCATTAAGAATACCATCAGGTCCGAATACAGTATCTTCCAATAATAACTTGTGTTCATCAACAAGAGTCATAATGCCTACCGCAGTTATCAACTTAGATACACTGGCAACACGAAATATATTTCCAATACCTCATTGTTTACGAATGTAAATTTTGTGTTTAATATTGTAAACTGCCGCTGAGTTCCAGCATGTTACTAATATTATTATTATTCATATAATCTTCAATCCCCATTATTATTTTTAGAGGAACAGCCGGTTCAACAAATAATGCTGTTCCTATCTCAACAGCAGAAGCTCCTGCTATAATAAATTCAAGAGCATCAGATGCATTCATAATACCGCCAAGACCAATAACCGGAATCTTTACTGCATGGCTAACCTGCCATACCATTCTTAAAGCAATTGGTTTAATGGCAGGACCACTTAAACCTCCTGTAATAGTAGAAAGGAAAGGTTTTCTTGTATTTATATTAACAGCCATTCCTACAAATGTATTAACCAGTGAAACAGCATCAGCACCGCCTATTTCAACAGCTTTTGCAATTTCTGAAATATCAGTAACATTAGGTGATAATTTCACTATCAACGCTTTTTTATATACTTTTCTTACTGCTGATACAACCTTCTCTGCTAACTTAGGATCAACACCGAAAGACATTCCCCCTTTTTTCACATTAGGACAACTAATGTTTAATTCTATTGCAGGTATTTTATCAAGTTCATTAATTTTTTCTGCTACCTTAACATATTCATCAATAACTGAACCACTTACATTAACAATAAAAGAAGTATTTATATCTTTTATTCTATGATAAGTGTTATTGATAAAATAGTCAACTCCTTTGTTCTGAAGTCCTACTGCATTTAGCATTCCCGATGGTGTCTCCATCATTCGGGGATAATCATTTCCTTCTCTTGGATATAGAGTTGTTCCTTTTACTACAATGCCTCCCAATTTAGAAATATCCATAAAATCAGATAACTCTTCTCCATATCCGGATGTTCCTGATGCTGTTATCACCGGATTTTTAAGTATCAGATTCTTTATTTTTACATTTAAATCTACCATGTCAGTTCTTTTGCATTAAAAACAGGACCCTCTGTACATACACACCGGTTTCCTGTAGTTGTTTTCTCCACACAGCATAGGCATATACCTATACCACAAGCCATTTTTGACTCCAGAGACGCTTCACAGAAGATGTCTCTTTTAAGGGCTTCTTTAACTATTGCTTTCATCATAGGAGAAGGTCCGCAGGTATATATTTTATTATATTCAGAAAGATGATCTATATATTCAGGAACATCTGTAACAAATCCTTTTGTTCCCACACTGCCATCTTCCGTAGCGAAATAAAAATTACCAAATAATTTATAATCTTCAACTGAAATATGTTCCCCCTGGTTTTTAGCACCTATAATAACAGATACATTTTTTGAATAAATACCGGACATCTTAGCCATAAAAAAAAGTGGTGCTACACCAACGCCACCGCCAACCAGAAGTATCTTATCTTTTTTATCTGGCATTGTAAAGCCTTTTCCCAGAGGATAAATAACATCAATTTTTTCTCCAGGTTTACAGGTAGTTAATACTTTTGAGCCTTTCCCAAAAATCTTTATAAGCAAAGATATTGTTCTTTTCTCTTTATTAACATCAAATACAGAAAAGGGACGACGAAGTAAAACTCCTGCCTTTTCTATTTTAATATGAACGAATTGTCCGGGAAATATTTCAGAAAGATCCCTTTCTGCCTGAAGAACAAGACGGTAATTATCATGATTAAGCTGTTTGTTTTCTAATAACAATAATTTTTCGTTGTATTTCTTCATCTGTTATTTTTTATTATATTAACTATCAACCTGTTATAACGTTTTCGTTTTTTATAGAAAAAAAACAAAAAGCCTTTGTCTTTACAGATATATAGATTTATTATCTACAAATATAATAAGAAATATAAAAGCATACAGTAAAGTCAGGTAATAATAAAAAATGTAAACAAACTACATAACATTTCAGGTAAAATGAAAACAAACATATTACCATATACTGTAAGTAGTTAAATAACAGATATTAAACACAAAAGATAAATGTTATCAAATTAACTTAAAAAAACTAATTAAAATCCTAAAAAACAAGATTAACCTGTAACATGATATCTTAACAGGTTGTAATGTAAATAGTATAAAAATATTCGAAAACTCCTTTGTTTTAAAAATTTTAAAATGCTGCAAAAATTAATAATGGCTTAATAATAATTAACTTGGACTGTATGTCTTACATGTATTATCAGAATAAAAAATAACAATCTGATCCACAGAACGGGGTTTCTCTTTTTTTTCAGAAACAGAAGAAACAGAATCATCTTTATTTTCAGAAACAGAATTAGCAGACTCGTCTTTATTTTCAGTCACAGGAGGGTTATTTATAATTACATTCTCTTCTGAAATACTTTTTTCTTTCTCCGGCAAAGGAATTTCGGAATTTTCAGGCAAAAGATTATCAATATTCTCAGTATTTTGAAACAGTTCGGTTTGTTTTAAAGAAAGAGCTTTATTCTTTTCAAGCATTTCTCCTTCACCTGTAAGTAACCACTTTGCATTTATTTCAGGAAAAGACTCAAGAATTTTGACAATAAACTGAAGTCCCGGTTTATTCCTTTCATGAAGTACATGGGTTACATTGGATCTTTGTACTCCTATAGTATCAGCAAACTCTGATGCACTAATACCTCGAAGGTTCATAATTTTTTGTATTCTCGTATTCACAGATGTAAATTTATATTTGTTACAAATGTAACTATTTGTAATGACTTTTGCAAGTTACATTTGTAACCTAAAAGAATACAATACTAAATTCACAAATGAATGGACAAATAATATTTTTGTAAATAGTTAAAAACAATCATCTTTTGACTTAAATTAAAAGATTTGATTATTAATATATTTAACTGAATTACAATATAATAAAAACCAAATTAATAGCATTTAAGCTCTTTTTAGATATAAAACACTGTTTGTATTAAATCAATACTTTACATATCGATACGTTAAACACTGGTTTTTAATACTATATATACACTATATTAACATTATAACATTAAGTTATAATTAGAATACAATTGTTAATTGTATTCTAAAAAGCTATCATTTATTTTGTATATTTTTACAATAATCCCTATTGTTTTCTGTAAACACACTTAAATATGTATACATTTGTACACAGTTTATATCTTATTGTCTGTTTACTTTTGTACCGACCTACTCTTCTTTTTTCTTAAAAAATTAAATACACTATTTTAAAGGTTTTATACTTTTTTATATTATTTTGGAATAGCCTAAAATTGTAAACAATCTTCCTTTATAAATCAAATTGTACTCAGTTATGAGAAATATATTTTCGTCATGGTTTTATATAGTGCTTATTATAATTATAGTTATAGAGGTTCTTGGATATATGTCGGTTAATCAATTTCTGACTAAAAGGAAACAGAAAAGAACTGCTTTATGTATATACTTCTCTCTGACATTTGTATATTTTACCCTACTCCTGTATGCATTT
>JAENXA010000196.1 GCA_016649735.1 Prolixibacteraceae bacterium
AGAAAGAATACATGTAATTTTTAATGAATTTATAAAATGGGGAGGCACTATTATACTTTCGTTTTTTTACATCCTATTATTTGATCCGCAAAAAGCAAGGATGCTACTTCTTTTCAGATACTGGGTTAGTAAAGGGTTATTATATACACAAAATAAAAATGATTAAAATACTTCTATATACACAGAATTTCTGCAAAAATTTGTTAGCAACCTTAGAAACAATTTTAAAATTTTTTATCCTATCCAAAAAAACAAATTTAAAGAATCTATATTCAACTAATAAAGAAGTAGTTATCTTAGGAAATGGTCCTTCTCTTACTAAAATGATTAAAGAACATTCTTCTTTTCTTAAAGGAAAGGAGATTGTATCTGTCAATTATTTTCCTTCTTCTGATTTGTATGAAAAGATTATGCCTAAATATCTTATTTCTTCTGCAGAAGAACTTTTTCTCGAAAATGTTGACGATATCTATATTAAAAACAGTAATAAATTATTTCATGATCTTAATGAAAGAACAACATGGCCGATAATTTGTTTTTTTCCATTTATAGCAAAAAAGCATAACCGGTGGCAAAAAATTATTGCAGGAAACAAAAATATTTCTGTTTATTATTATAACAAAACTCCTATTGAAGGATTTAAAGTTTTCAGACAATGGTCTTTTAACCAAAAGCTGGGAATGGCACGTCCTCATAATGTATTAATCCCCTGCATCTCCTTAATGATTTGGCTGGGATATAAAAAGATATATCTGTGGGGTGCTGATCACTCCTGGTTAAAAGAAATTTCGGTAGACGAGAATAACAATGCTCTTGTTAATCAGAAACATTTTTATGATGAAGGTAAATCTAAGCCTGAAACAATGAAACAGGGAGGAAAAGGAAAGAGGAGGCTTCATGAAATGTTATATAAATTCATGATATCTTTCAGAGAATATTTTAATGTTCTGGATTATGCAAAAGATAACAACGCTAAAATTATAAATTGTACAAAAGGTTCTTTTATTGATGCTTTTGAGAGACTGGATCTGGATAAAATCACTCTCAAAAATCAAAAAAAATAAATTCTAAAAAGCAGACAAACAATATAATTATATGCAAAGACAAAATCACCTGTAAATTTCTATGCTATCATATATTAATCACCTTGTCAGGATTATCAAAAATCTTCTCAGCTAAATATTTAACTTTATCCTTTAACCGGTAATTAAGTACTATAAATAACAACAGGGGCAGAATAAACCAGATATCATTTAAGGAAAAAATAATCATCCCCATACTAAGTAGATATGGCAATAGCATTCCGAAAGGGAATACATCTTTTAATATTGATAAAAAACGAGTGCTTAGTTTCAGCCTTCTTCTTCCCCACAGTCCCAATAAAAAGACATATACCAGATAGGTAATCATTGTAGAGAAAATAACATAAGAATAAGGGACCTTCAATATTCTGCACACAAAAAAAGATAAACATATATTTATACACAAAGCAAAAAAAGATAGATGACCTAACAATTTCTCCTTACCCTTTGCAATAAGCAGATCTGAATATCCAAACGAATTAGTAGTTAATACTACCGTAAGGGCTATTAATTTGAAAGCTTTGGATGATTGTGAATATTGCGGGAAAAGCATAAGGAACACAGGAAAACATAATATGGCAAAATGTACAAGTAGATGAGACGTGCTGATATACGCATCTCTTACTTCGTTCAGGAGATAAGAAATTCGTTCATTCGTAGCACTGGCTAAACGATTTAATAATTTTGGAAATATTATAAATGAAAAAGACTGCAGCAACAAAAAAATTGCATTTGCGAGAGAAAAAGCAAAAGTAAAATATCCGAATTCAGAAACACTGTAATAATCACTTATAAAAGATTTTGTAGATATAATGATAAGATAAAATGATGCGTTGTATATAAATAAATGCCATCCCTTTTTCTGAATTATTTTAGTTAATTTAAAGTTAAAGGAAGGTCTTAATTTTACAGGTGATCTTATAATAAATAAAAGGAAAGAGATAAATGATGAAACACAATTGGCCAAAACAAGAGCCCATAATAAATTCTCCCCTTTAAAAAAGAAGACAACCAATAAAATTAATACAGGAAAGACAGACTGATTAAAAGCAATTTCAAAGAGCTTTCCGTAAATTCTGAATATGTTGCTTATTATACTGTTAAAGTAATTAAGAATTGCAATTAAGGCAATGACAGGTGCATAAACCGAAAAGTTATATTTTTCTCCTATATTAAAAAACAGACTATTTGCAATAAATAAAAGAATTATAACTATTGACAATGCTCCCATCATGACAAGGGATGTTCCTGTTGTTTTTACAACATAATCCTCATCCTTTTTATTTATAGCTACAATCGCATTTACGGAATGCGGAATACCAAGATTAATCTGAGAAAAATACTGGATTATGAGAGTTATAAACCCCCAGACTCCCAGATAAAAAGGACCCAGATATACAGCTATAAAAAGAGAATTTATAAATTGTATAAAATATGTAGCATATCTGCTAAAAATATACTGTAGTATTTTATTGCTAACTATTTTTTTTAGAAAACCCATGCGAAGACTGTTTAACTTTTGCAATTTATTGCAAAAAAATAATTTAACCTGAATATCATTAGAATCAATGTAATGAAGTTCAGAGACTATATATAAAATTCTTTCTTAAGCGGTTCTCCTTTTTTTAAATCCACTTTTGCTTTTTTACCAAGAACTTCTTTTAAATATTTAGGATGCAATCCGAAGCCGGGACGTATGGAACGTATATTTTCTTCGGTAAATGTTTCTCCGGCTTTTATATTTTTTACTATAAATAAAGAACGTCCAAATTGTCTGTTAGCTTTAATTTTGTCGGTGAGTTCGTATGATACTTTCCCCATTGCTTTTTTAGCCTGTCTTACTGCCAAAACCATTTCTGAGAATTCCTTTTCATCAAGCGAGAATGAAGCATCCGGCCCTCCAATTGATTTATCCATAATAAAATGCTTTTCTATAACTACAGCTCCCAGTGTTACACCAACAACAGGAGCAACAATTCCCAGTGTATGATCAGAAAGTCCAACTTCTGTTCCAAATCTTTTTTTCATATCGCTCATGGTTGCAAGATTAATTTCTTCGATAGGTGCCGGATAAGAAGAGGTACATTTTAATAATACAATATCATTGTTTTTTGCTTTTCTGCATGTATCAACAGCCAGTTCGATGTCTTTTATTTCAGCTATACCGGTAGAGATAATTATAGGACGACTCTTAGCGGCTATATATTCAA
>JAENXA010000097.1 GCA_016649735.1 Prolixibacteraceae bacterium
ATCTCAGGATCGAAATTTTTATAGGCTATACGATAATCATTTCTCTTTTTAAGGACAGTTAACCATGATAATCCGGCCTGAGCTCCCTCTAATATTAAGAGCTCAAATAATTTTCGGTCATCATGAACCGGAACGCCCCACTCTTTGTCGTGATATTCTATATACAAAGGATCATCCGGACACCATTCACATCTATGCATAAAAATAAAATTTGTTAAAATTAATAGATATTAAAATTAAAAAACAGATTCTATCATTGAAATAATTATTACCACCATTATTAAATGGATGTGATCAAAAGGAAAGTGGTAACCGCATGGTGGTACAATCCACGAAACGGTGAAGCAACAAAAATTGGAAAGTTTTCAAATTCAGGTCAGCAGGCTTTTATTCCAACAACACCTGGAGAAGCACTCGATTGGATTTTGGTACTTGATGACGCAAGCAAGAAATACCCTGCACCTGGAAAGAAAAAATAGAGAAAACATGCAATTAGGAATTTCATCACATTCATACACTTGAGCCAAGGTGGGATAATTGACCTTCGACCGGGAATATTGTCAAAAGAAAATATTTCATCTAAAGATAACCGCTGGTTTTCATCCAGTAAATACATCTCCCGAACCATTCTTTAAACGGAGGCTCTTTTAAATAACCGTGATTACCTTTGGAATATATATGTAGAGATACCGGAACATTATTTTTTTTCAACGCTTCATAAAAACACAGACTATTGGCAACCGGTACTACTGAATCATCTTCGGCCTGAGTGATAAATGACGGAGGTGTGGACGAAGTAACATGTAATTCATTGGAAAAAAACCTAATTTGTTTTTCTTCGGGTGTCTTTCCTAATAAATTTTCCCGGCTACCTTTATGACAAATACTATCAGAAAAACTAATTACCGGATAAACAAGTATCATAAAATCAGGACGTAAATCTGTTTTCTCTTTATTTTTAATCATCGCATCATCGAAGTGAGTTCCTGCTGTTGATGCAAGATGTCCGCCTGCAGAAAATCCCATAATTCCAATTTTATGCGGATCAATATTCCATTCCTCTGACCTTTCCCTGACTACCTTAATGGCCTGTTGGGCATCCTGAAGAGGTCCAATACTCTTATTTTCCATCGTTTCATCACTGGGTAAACGATATTTCAACACAAAAGCTGCTATGCCATTACGATTAAATGCTTCGGCTACTCTATTACCTTCCCTCTTGATGCATAAACAGCTATATCCTCCTCCTGGACATATAATAACTGCAGCTCCGGTTGCTTTTTCTTTAGATGGCAAAAATAGTCGTAGTGAAGGTTCTGAAACCTTACTATAAACACCATAATCTTGAGAAATTTCTTCTTTAACTGAGTTTTTTATGGAATTAGGGATTTTCCCGGAATATAATGGAATTTCCTGCTGTGCCAAAACGACGGAACACCATATCAGCAACACTAATATTCCTGAAAATTTTCTCATTTTTTTAAAAAATTAATATTCTATAAAAGGTATTTGTTTTTACCATATTCTCTCAGGTCTATTTTAAAGATTATTTCATTTTTTCCTTTCAAAAAAGCAGAAACAATACCATATTATTTACCATACGATCCTTCCATCACTTTTTTCACTGCATCAAGATATCCAAATCCATTTAGCATATCAGGCAGCAGATAACTACCTTCCACCCATTCATTCCAAGCGTTGATAGTAATCAGTCGAGGCTGTTCAGGATGGCTGTCTGCATATTTTTTAGCCTTGTACAGCAAGGCAGCAAAACTAGCCGGTGTATTATGATAATGAACCACGTCATGAATGCCTTGAGACGGGAAACGGGGTGTAGCATCCCATCCAACGGAAACACATGGAAATAAAGGGATATTCAAAATAGAATCCATTTGTGTCCTTATTTTCCGGGAATTAGTCCCATAAACCAGGTAATCTTCATTCATTCCTCCCATGTTGTACATTGCAACGCTGTTAAATCCCATTTCGTTTACTCTTTTGGAAAACTGTTCAGCTCCCTCTTTTGACATTATGGAACCTCCGCCCTGATTCCACTGGATATGAAGCCCCGGGAACCCGGCTTTTTTCACTTCCGCTCTAAAATAATCCAATGCATTACGGGTTTCCTTCACGTTTCCTCCAAAACTTTTCAGTAAATTATCAACACTGAATATAGAAAACACCGGTTTGCCGTCAATTTTAAAATAGTTAGGCTGCTTAAAATATTGTTTTATTACCCTGGCAACAATCTTTTTAAAATTATTCATGTCAACAACACCGGTCCAAATTAATGACGTATCGTTCTTATACTTATGCACATTCCAGTAATTATGTTTTACATTATGATTTGCCCACATAAGATAGAACTGCATCTTCGAATTATTATTTGCTTTCAGAAATCCATTATCAAGTGTACTCTCCAAAAACGGACCATTGTCGAACCAGTACCAGTCGAAAACAAAAACATCTACTCCGTGACCGGTTGCCGTATTAATCCATTTTTCCATTACTTTTGGATCATCATCCATCTCATAGCCCCATAACGGAACTTTTGGCTGATAATGACCTTCAAAACGCGGATTTCCTTTTTTAATAACCTCCCACTCCCCTGTTCCATCTGGCCATAATATATCACCAAAACGTATATCATGGTGACAGGAAGGCCAGATATAAGCAGCTACATGATAAGGATTAGACACTGACTTCTGAGCAAAAGAAAAAGTGACCCCGAAAAAAATCAATAATGTGCTTAATATTATTCGTTTCATAAATTTATTTTTTTGAGATTGTCCCTAAACACGTATAACTTTATTTTAGATGATTCAAATTTAGCTCAATTTTGTCTAACGTCAAAGAAATAAGTAAAGTACTTCCTGATTTTTCAGACAACAAATATTAAAACTGTTTACGATGAAAAAGTATCATTAACTGTTGTAACAAAAACGTAAATGACAAAAAAAAACGTGTATCTATGCATTATATAAAAACCGCTTATATGTAAACATTTTGAAAGCAAATTCTTAATTCCCAAACAAAAAGTTATCAATAAAGAAGGAGAGTATTGTTCAAAATGTCGACGAATTGAAAAAAAAAGGATGTTCTTTTTCAGGTAAAATCAAAAATAACTACTTTCAAAAAAAATTTACTTGTAAATTTAAGACTTTACATCTATATTTATTAAAAACTAAAATATGAAACCTAAATTTATATATTTATTCTTACTGTCGACAATATTTTCTGTTTTATCGTCATGTAGTACTGTAAAACCACCGGAACCTTGTGGTCCACTTCCTACCAAAGCTCAATTAGCCTGGCATGAAACACAATATTATGCTTTTTTACATTTTAGCATGAACACTTTTACAAATAAAGAGTGGGGTTATGGTGATACTCCGGCTGATAAATTTAATCCGACTGATTTAGATGTTAATCAATGGGTTAAAGTCTGCAAAGATGCAGGAATGAAAGGTATAATAATTACAGCTAAACATCATTGCGGTTTTTGTCTGTGGCCTAGTAAATATACCAAATATTCAATTAAAAATTCTCCATGGAAAAATGGTAAAGGCGATATTTTAGCTGAATTATCAAAAGCATGTAAGTGTGAAGGACTGAAATTTGGTGTTTATTTGTCACCATGGGATAGAAATAATGCGGATTATGGGACACCCGAATATATTACTTATTTCCGCAACCAAATGACGGAATTGCTGACTAATTACGGAGAAATTTTTGAAGTGTGGCTTGATGGTGCTAATGGCGGAGATGGATATTACGGAGGGGCTAATGAAAAAAGGAATATAGACAGAACTACTTATTATGACTGGTCAACGACCTGTGAATTAATTAAAAAACTTCAACCTAATGCCATTATTTTTAGTGATGCAGGTCCCGGATGCAGATGGTGCGGAAATGAGAGAGGAATAGGAGGTGAAACAAACTGGTCTATATTAAAAGTAAAGGGTATGTATCCAGGTTGTCCCGGTGGTGACCGTTTATCTAATGGTCAGATAGACGGAACTAAATGGGTGCCTGCTGAAGTTGACGTATCTATCCGTCCCGGATGGTTTTACCATAAAAGCGAAGATCATCAGGTAAAAAATTTGTCACAATTGATTGATATTTATTATCAGTCTATTGGAAGAAATGATAATCTCATTCTTAATATACCAATAGACTGCCGTGGTCGTATTCATGAAACAGATGCTCATAATGTTATAGCCATGAGAAAGGTAATAGATAAAACTTTTGTCAATAATTTAGCCGAAGGTAAGAAAGCAAAATCTTCATCGGTAAGAGGTCATAGTAATACCTATAAAGCTAATAATGTAACAGATTCTGACAATAGTACATATTGGTGCACAGATGATGGTGTAAGGACAGGATCAGTCACTATTACACTGGGAAAAATACCGGTTTCTTTCAATCGTTTTATGGTTCGTGAATATATAGCATTGGGACAAAGAATAAAATCTTTTAAAATAGAAGCTCTGTCTGACGGTAACTGGAAAGAAATAATCAAACAAACTACTGTCGGTAACAAACGAATTCTACGTTTTCCAACAGTTAAGGCAACAAAAGTTCGTTTTACTGTACTGGATTCCAAAGCTTGTCCGCTAATAAGTACAATAGGAATTTATAATGCTCCTGTACTTCTTTTAGCTCCTGATATAAGTAGAAACATTAATAATGAAGTGAATCTCTCTACTTATGATAAAGAAGCAGAAATTTATTATACAACAGATGAAAGCAAACCAACCAAAGAATCAAATTTATATAAAGGATCTTTCAAAATTAACGAAAAAACCTTGGTTAAAGCTGTATCTTATTCTTCTTCAAGTGATGAATATAGTGAATGTAGTGAAAAAAAAATTGATATATCCCATACGCAATGGAAGGTTTTAAATATTAAAGACCAGGAAAAAGCTAAAGCTGTTTTTGATGGAGATGAGAAAACAACTTATTCAACAAAAGCTAAAAGTATTGTTATAAATTTAGGAGCTTTATATACATTGCAGGGATTCAAATATTTACCTGATCAGAGTCGAAATAATAATGGAATTATAAATAAATATTGTTTCTATATCTCTAATAATAACAGGCAATGGAAAAAGATTTCTTCAGGAGAATTTTCAAATATTCAAAATAATCCTGTATGGCAGACGAAATTATTTAAACCTGCCACGGGACGTTATATTAAATTTGAAGCTCTAAGTACCCTTAATGATGATACTCAAAACATAATCGCTGATTTTGATGTTATTACTAAATAATATTATGTCGTCTATATACCTTAATAATTTATAAACAGAAGAATTTCGTAAAATTAATGAAAGCGAATATTGATTATACCGGTATGAGATTAAATCGTATTGAACAAATAATGAACCTTGCAAGAGGACTAAATTCTAAATTTGCCACGATATTCACGTCATCTCCCAAAATAGCCCCTGGATACTTCGTTCCTATTGAAAAATCCGATCTTTTCACCGTACCGGTTACCTTAAATCCGGCTGTTTCTTTTTTACTCATCGGATTAATAACCGAACCAAAATATTCAACATTAAGCGTAACAGGTTTAGTTATGCCATGCATGGTAAGACTACCCGACAACAAACCATTCTTTGCATCAATATTCTTTACCGAGGTACTTTTAAAAATCAAAAAAGGATATTTAGCCTCATCAAAAAAATCAGCCCCAAGCAAATGCTTATCGCGGAAAGCAGATTCAGTATTAATACTGCCAACTTTTGCCGTTAATTCTACTTTAGCATCACTATAATCCGCCATAGTTGTAGTTACCCTTACACTAAAATCAGTGAAATCTCCGTCAACCTCTGATATGAATTGTAAACCCCAGACGGGAATGAGAAGCATCATTTGTCCAGACTTTTGTTTGAACATTGCTTAACAATGAAAACATTAAAATAATCGCCGTTAATACAAAATATTTTTTCATTTTTTAAATGAATAATAGAAAACCCGGCATTACACATAACAACTTGTTATAAATCGTGATTAATTATTTAAATGATCCTCTTTATTTTGTTGTTCAAGACTCTTTTCAACCTTTATTTTAAGTTTATCAATATTTTTAATGGATGATTCATTTTTGTCAATTTCATCCTCTTTTTTCAAGTCTTTCTGTTTTTTGCGCAGCAATTTTTGCTGTTCGGTTAATTGCTTGTAAATAGTAATATAGAAGTGTACCCCTGTAGTAAAAATAAATGTACCCCTAGAGAGGTTCAAATATCTTTATAAAAAATCGATTTTCATAATATTCTTTATTTTATATTTTTATTAAAAATTAAAGTTTTTTTAGTTC
>JAENXA010000133.1 GCA_016649735.1 Prolixibacteraceae bacterium
GTACCTGCCGGCTTTCTGCAGATGCATAAAAATGCAAAAATTTATATAGATACAGGAGCCGCAATGGAGCTCACAAGAATAGAAACACCATGGCTTGTAGACACATGTGACTGGAAATCAGATCCTCTCACCCGTAAAGCAGTTATTTGGCTCTGCAATATTACAGGTAAATCAATATTAAAATTAACTCATAATGATTACATAAATAACGGGTTAAGCGATCTTATTGCTGAAACAGGAAGTGCATACGACCTAAACATTCGTATTTTCAACGAACTTCAGCATACCATAACCGGATGGCCGGGAGGAAAACCTAATGCCGACGACACCTATCGTCCCGAAAGAAAATCTCCGGACAGAAAAAGAATCATAGTCTTCAGCCCTCATCCCGATGATGATGTAATCTCAATGGGAGGAACCCTTAACAGGCTTGTAAAACAAAACCATGACGTACATGTAGCCTACGAAGTTTCAGGAAGCATAGCCGTTTCTAATGAATATGCCTGTCGTTTCATCTCTTTTTACAATTCTTACTCAAATTCTTTCGATCCGGATAACAAAAAAAATAAAGAACAATATAAAAAAATATTATCTTTCCTTAATCAAAAGAAAGAAGAACAAAAAGAAAATCCTGAAGTACTCAAGTTAAAAGAGCTCATAAGGAAAATGGAAGCAAAAGCTGCCAACCATTTTTCAGATATGAAAGATGACCACATACATTTTCTCAGACTTCCATTTTATGAGACAGGTGAAATCCAGAAAAAACCAATAGGAAGAAAAGACATAGAAATAGTGAAAAATTTTATTCAGGAAATAAAACCTCATCAGATTTTTGCCGCCGGTGATCTTTCCGATCCACATGGCACACATCGTGTTTGTCTTAATGCTATTCTCTATGCCCTTGAAGAACTAAAAAATGAAGAATGGATGAAAGATTGCTGGCTGTGGCTGTACAGAGGAGCTTGGAGAGAATGGGATATCGACCAGATAGAAATGGCCGTTCCTCTGAGCCCTGATGAATTATACCATAAAAGAGAAGCCATTTTCAAACATCAGTCACAAAAAGAAGGAGCCATGTATCTGGGTGATGACTCACGTGAATTCTGGCAACGTGCCGAAGACCGAAATCATAACACAGCAATTCAGTACAATAAGCTCGGCATGGCAGAATATGAAGCAATGGAAGCATTTGTACGTTATTATCCATGATAATTAACAAATATAAAAATCTTATAAAGACAATCTTCTTTATAATACTTCTATCGCAACCAACCTTCGCGGTCAACAAAACATCCTCTCCCAAAAGAGAATTCAGGGGCGTATGGATAGCCACAGTATTCAATATAGACTGGCCTTCAGCACCCGGATTACCCGTCAACACACAAAAAAGAGAAGCAATAAATATGCTCAACCGGTTAAAAGCAAACGGAATAAACGCCGTAATCTTTCAGGTACGTCCCGAATCAGACGCTTTTTACAAATCGCAATACTCTCCATGGTCAAGATACCTAACAGGCACACAGGGACAATATCCCGGTTACGATCCCCTCGATTTCTGGATAAAAGAATGTCATAAACGGAACATGGAACTTCATGCATGGCTCAACCCATTTCGTATATCCATGCATATAAACGACAAACTGGCCTCAACAAATATTGCCCTCCGACATAAAAATTGGGTAAAAGAATACGGAAATAAACTCTACTTCGATCCCGGAATTCCGGAAGTACGCACATATCTAAACAATGTAGTAAAAGAACTCATATCAAACTACGACATCGACGCCATACATTTCGACGATTACTTTTACCCATATCCATCAGGTAACACGCCATTCCCCGATCAAAAAACCTTTATGGAATATTCAGGAGGACTTCCCTCCAACAGAATATACGACTGGAGAAGAAACAATATAAACGATTTAATACAACAAATATCACAAACAATAAAAAACACAAAACCATGGGTAAAATTCGGAATCAGCCCATTTGGAGTATGGAGAAACCAGTCAGCCGATCCTGAAGGATCATTAACAAGAGCGGGAATAACAAATTACGACGATCTGTATGCCGACATATTACTATGGGCACAACAAGGCTGGATAAACTACATAATACCCCAGGTATACTGGTGCATAGGAAATCCTGCTGCCGACTTTAAAACACTTATTCAATGGTGGAGCAATCACAAATATAACTGCAATATTTATATAGGACAAGCACTATATAAAGCAACACCATCATCTAAAAAATCAGAATGGAGACAACCCCCGGAGATACCAAATCAGATAAAACTCATACGGGAAACTCCGGGAATCAGTGGAAGTGCCTTATACAGTGCTAAATGGCTAAATAAAAACCTCCTTGGTATTGAAAACTGTTTACAAACTTCCCTGTTTAATAAACCATCAATAATTCCAATTACAAAAAGCATAGACAAGACACCTCCTGATAAACCATTCAGAATAAGAGAGAGAAGCAACATCATAAAGTGGAAAACAAAAAAGAAAGAAAACGAAATGGACAAACCATGTCGCTATGTAATTTATAAAAGTGATAAAAGGGCAAAAAAAACACTAAATTCAGAAGACCCATCCACGATATTAATAATCACATCCTCCACAAGCATCAAAATAGAAAAAGGTAAAGGGAAAACAAAAAAACATTTTGTAAGAATCTCAGCACTCGACCGCACAAACAACGAAAGCAAACTATCCCGTGCAATAAGAATAAAGTGGTAAAAAAACAATAGTACAACGATAATCCATAGTCATATTAAAACATACAACCAGAATCACATCAACAATTTTTATACAAAAATTCACACATAAGACAGTTAACACCAGGAACAATTATTTTATTCCTTCAAATCATGATTTCTAAATCTAAATTTAGACAATTCAACATAATCAGTTCCCGGTTTACCATAATTTGTATAAGGGAAAATACTAATACCGCCACGAGGAAGAAACTTACCCGTCACCTCAATATATTTAGGCTCCATAAGTTTAATAAGATCATTCATAATAATATTCACACAATCCTCATGAAAAGCGCCGTGATTTCTAAAACTAAAAAGATATAATTTTAAAGACTTACTCTCTACCATTTTCACATCAGGAACATAATTAATATAAATAGCAGCAAAATCAGGCTGTCCTGTAATAGGACACAAACCGGTAAATTCAGGAGCATTAAACCGCACCCAATAATCCCTGTCCAGATGCTTATTATCAAACGTCTCCAGCACATCCGGCCGGTATTCAAAAATATAATCTGTACTATTACCTAAATTCTTCAAATGATCCATACTTCCTTGTTTTTATAAAATATCTAAAAACAAAGATAGCAAATCAGATCGTAATAATCCATCCGGTAAAAATTCGTTAGCAAAAACTTGTCATCATCCTAAAATTTTATAATCCAATAATACAATAATCTCAAAATCAAAAAAAATGAGTAACTTTGTAATAAAAATATTAATGACATTTAACGATCTCGGATTACAGGACAATATACTGGACGCTCTTTATGATATGAATTTTGACAAGCCCACTGAGATACAGGAAAAAACCATTCCGATAATTCTTGAGGGCAAAGATCTTATAGGCTGTGCACAAACCGGAACCGGCAAAACTGCAGCATATCTCCTTCCGATACTGGAAAAAGTATCAACCATGAAAGCCGGAGAAACCCATGCACTAATAGTAGTTCCAACAAGGGAACTGGCAATCCAGATAGATCAGCAGGTTCAAGGATTCTCATACTATACACAAACCACTTCCTGTGCACTATACGGAGGAGGAGACGGAAAAGACTGGGATAGACAATGTCATGCCCTTGAAAAAGGAGTAGACATAATAGTAGCAACACCAGGCAAATTAATCTCATTTCTGGACAACGAAATAGCAAAACTCGGACATATATCCTTCGCAGTACTTGATGAAGCCGACAGAATGCTCGACATTGGATTTTACGAAGATATACTTCGCATATTCAGTCATATCCCCAAAATAAGACAAACACTTATGTTCAGTGCCACCATGCCACAAAAAATCAAACAGTTGGCACAAAAAACACTGAACAATCCAATAGAAATCAGCACATCAATAAGTAAACCGGCCGAAGGAGTAATACAGGGAGCCTACCTATGCTACAACGAACAAAAAATTCCGTTAATACAGAAACTGGTATTAGACAAACCGGACTGTAAAAGTATACTCATATTTACAGCCACAAAAAAGAATGTATCTCAAATAGTCCGTGTTCTTCGCAGGAAAAATATCAACGCATATGGAATATCATCCGATCTGGAACAAAAAGACAGAGAAGAACTACTACTAAAATTCAGAGCAAAACAAGTACCAATCCTTGTAGCCACAGATGTATTAAGCCGTGGAATTGACATCAAAGACATTGAAGTAGTCATTAATTTTGATGTACCGGGAGATGCCGAAGATTATGTCCACCGCGTAGGAAGAACAGCCCGGGCAAACGCCACAGGAGTAGCCATCACACTGATCAACGAAGACGACACATATAAATTCTATCAGATAGAAAAACTCATAGAAAGCGAAATCTTCAAAATTCCGATACCACCGGAAATAGGCGAAACACCAACCTTTAAAATCACAGATCAAAAAAAGAAACAGTCGCGTCCTTATGGAAAAAACAAACGAAACTACTCCTCAAAAGGGAGTAGCAATAACAATCGCAACTCAGGATATAAA
>JAENXA010000093.1 GCA_016649735.1 Prolixibacteraceae bacterium
TGACGAACCAACATCTCATCTGGACATTGCACATCAGGTAAGTATTCTTAATCTGATCCGTCAGCTAAATAAAGATTTCAATCTAACAGTGTTAATGATCATACATGACTTAAATGCTGCATCAGAATATTGCGACAGACTAATATTACTTAATGAAGGTAAAATCCATTCACAGGGTCCTACTGAGGAAGTGGTTACTTATCAAAAGATAGAAGAAGTATATAAAACACGCGTAGTGGTTCAAAAAAATCCATGTTCAGGTAAGCCTGCTGTATTTCTTGTCAGCGGAAACCTGAAAAAAATAAATCAATAAGGACGACCATTTTGAATCGTCCTTATTGATTTATCTGAAAAAATCTAAAATATTATTTCAGTTCACGAATCTTAATATTTCTAAAAACCGTAAGTCCTCCATGATCCTGAAGTCCTATATGTCCTTCTTTTTCTATTCCATAGTATGGAGCATCCTTCCATTTTCCAGACATTTTTTGAGCGTTCCACTTATCTGTCCATAAATCGTATTCCACAACTTTTTTCCCGTTCAGCCAATGTTCCACATAACGATATCGCCTCCATGATCGGAACCAACGCCTGAATTATATAAATCTCCGTCTATAATTTTCCACCCGGTGACATCACCACCGTTAAACATTTTCCATTTATTCAAATCTTTTCCGTTAAAGAGAAGCTCCCAGCCTTCGCTAATTTCTTTCTTGGTCAAGGTGTTCTTTTCTTTCTTTTCGCTTTGGCAGGAAAAGACCGTAAAAACAAATACTAACAGTAATAAATAATTTACTTTTCTCATACGTTTAATTTTTTTTGTGCAATAAAATAATCATATATAACAAGCTAAACTTTATAGCTTCTTAATACGTATATTTTTAAACTTTAATTCAGATCCGTGACCTAAAAATCCGATATGCCCATTATGTCTCTTCAAACCGGGATGATCCTTATGATCCAGAGTTCCGTTTTTAGATGCTTCTTTAACATTCCCATCCAAAATGATTTCTCCGTTCAGAACTATCTTAAATTGATCCCCTTTTACATGGATTTCCTCACTATTCCATTCTCCCACCGGTTTCAGATATCCGCGTTTTGAAGGAATAACCCCGTAAACAGAGCCATGATATTGATATTTTTTCAAATTAGCATATATTGGTGCATTATTATCCAATATTTGTATTTCTTTTCCCACATAAGCAGCATCACCTTTTAGTGGAGCATGAATCCCCACGCCATTATTAGCTCCTTTCGTTAGTTGAAAATCAAAACGAAAATCAAAATTAGAATATTCTTTTTCTGTATATAAATTTCCATGATTTCCTTCTTTAGAATGAACCCTCAGCATACCGTTCTCTGCAAAATAATCTGTCTTATTTCCTACCCATCCGTCAAGATTTTTTCCGTTAAACAGGGAAACAAAACCTTCTGCTTTTTCTTTTTCACTCAAACATGTCTCTTCAGAAAGCTCCTTAACATAAATATTTCTGAAAAGAAGATTCGTTCCGTGTGATTGTAATTCGATCGATCCCTTCGGAAAAATAGGAATACTTCTGTCCCAGTAATTTTCCATAGTTACATTATCTACTACTAAAATTCCGTTCAGATAGACAGTCACTTTGTCTCCCTTCATTCTGATTCTGAAAGTATTCCATTCATTTATCGGATTATCAGCCACCACAAGAGGAGTACTCCTGTTAATCTTATTGTTGTATAATCCTCCGGAGCCCACCTGTGCACCGACTTCTACTCTTGACGTATCCCATATTTGCACCTGAGGAGTTCCTCTTAAATAAATTCCACTGTCCCCTTTTTTTGTAATCTTCCAGTCTACTATCATCTCAAAATCACCATATATTTTTTTAGTACACAGATTATTCCCATTTCCGTTAAACAAAATACATCCGTCCTTTACAGACCAGTTCTCTGACACTTGGTTATCTGCTATCACCTGTTCTTTGGCAAGTTCTTTCTTAGTCATCTTTGCCCTTTCCAGAGGATTCTTAACTAAACCCTGCCATCCATCAAGATTCTTCCCGTTAAAAATGGCGACAAATCCTTCTTCTTCACTCATCTTATCCAGATACTCCTGTATATCTATCTGGGCATAAGAATCTACAAACTTTTTAGATTTTATCAAGGCCTTCCGTACTATTTTACCAGTCATCCCATTATTTTTTCCGACAGAGGGGAGCACTATATTCATTACCGAACCGGCTACTGTACTCTCTAGCTCATCGTCTTCAAAAAAGGAGGAAACAAACAACAAAGAAAGGAAAGTTTTAGCTTCTCCCGCTGCCTTGATTACTTCTTTCTTTTCTACCATGGATTTGCATTCCGGCATTATTTTCTTCAGCCATAACAGTTGCTCATCATCAGATATATTACCAGATCCCGACTCCCTTATGAACGCATTAAAGGCATCTTTATGAAAATCTTTCAAATCTTTATCCGAAAAGATATCATATAATATAGGAAGAACTGATGTATATCTCCATTTTATCAGTGCCTTAAAAGCCGCAGTTTTTTCTTTAGCATTTCCTTCTTTAAAAAGATGCGATACCTGACTAATCGTATTCTTATCTTTAAGGTAGGGAAGGACTGGTATATATTTTTCTTTAGAATTACTGACTTTCATTGCCTTCAAAAAAGAATCGGCAGAAGGAGGATTTTCATTCGTATAAATAGACATAATTGCTTTTTCCACTAATTCTGTTTCTTTTACATCTTGAGTTTTTTCCAATAATACTATCAATTTTTCAAGATCCTGTGAAGCTACGATCCTACTTAGCCCTGAATACGATTCATTCCGGAGTTTTGCCACAGATGAGCTGCAATAATTAAAAACAACATCTCCCTGTTTCAAACAACGTTTCTCACACAAAACTTTCACAATCAAAACCTTCCCGTTCTCATTCATCGAGTTCAATGACCCGGCCAGTATTTTCCCGTCTTTTTCACTGCACACATTCAGTAATGCTTTCTCCAAAGATTCATACTCTTTTTCCCCACCAACTTTTTTTAACTGTTGTATCAATTCTGATACTGCTTTCTCCTTTTCATGAAAAGCCAGAACTCTTACAGCCTCTGCCCTTACGTTTTCGTCTGCTGAAGACAACCCGGGTTCTATCACTTTTTTGACAATATCCTCTCCAGGATAAAAGGATAAGAAATTCAGCAATTCCTGCTGTCTCTCTGCTGAAATTTCCCGAAAGATTCCACACCAGGACTCTTTACTTTCATCTGTCATATTCTCACCTGAAATACGTAAAACCGCATTACGATATGCCTTATCCTCACTGCCTGTAAATTCTTTTATCAGTAGTTTTATACATTCTCCTTTTTCTAACTGACTATATATCTCCAATGCAGCTGAACGATAAACCAACTGATCAGAATTATTACATTTATTAAAAACATTTTTACATATAGAAATGCTTAGCTTTCTATCTCCTTTTTCTACTATCTTACGTGCATATTCCAGATAAGCATTCATAGCTTCTGTCTTATCAGAAGAATATCCGGCTTTTTTTGCCGCAGCTTCCAAAGTCGCCTCTGATTTATTCGTCCCAAGTTTCGCCAGTGAAGAATAGATTTGCTTTCTGACACTTTCTTGTGTCTTCGGGTCTTTTGCCATAGAAATCAAAACTGATTCAGCCGGTCGATATTCAAGTTTTCCAAGATCCTTTATCATTTCCACCTGTTGATCCATCGGTTTACCGGGCAAAGAATGCAAAATTATTGATTTCGCCTTTTCAGTTCCGGCAAAGGTCAATGCAAACAACGCCGGTGAGTACAAATCTTTATTCTCCAAATATTTTTTCATTGCCGTTACTGTTGCGTCGCCTCCAAATACTGCCAGTTTTCTTATAAAAAAAGCTTTTATCTCTATGTCTGACGAGAATTCCAACGCCTTCAAAAAAGAATTCTCCACTTCTTCTTTGATTCCTTCATGACCTGGAGCTCCGGCATATCTTGCCAGGCTGCCTAAAGCATATCTTGCCTGTACATCATTACCTGTTCCCGGAGAAACAATTAACCGGCAAAAACGCAAAATTCCTTTTTCGCCCATTCCTGTTATCTCTCCCATCAGTTTATCTGTCTGTTGTATACTCTCCGCCGGAAATTGCGCCAGAATATCAGCCACCTTCGTTTCCTCAGTTCTTCTGTCCTGACCCATAGTCGGTACACTTATCCATACCATTAACAATGCAGCCATTAATATTTTTATTCCCCGTATCATTTTTTTATTCTTTTTCTGTTTATATAAAGATTCTTCCATTCTTTTTCTTTTCAATCCATCTTCCATTCTCCGCGCATGGGCTGATTAATTAATCTGTTGGCCTCATCATCATTAATAAATTCCTGTTTTTCGGAATCAAATTCAAGATTACGTCCCAAACGTACCGCAATGGCTCCCATATTCACTATCGTACATGAACGATATCCATTATCTTCGTTCAATGCAAACTTTTTTCGCGTTATCACGCTTTTTCTGAAATCTATTAACTGTGGTGCTGGATCCGGAAGACGATCAAGTTTTTCTCTAAGATTTGGTATTGTTGAACGAAATCCTTTATATATTTTCCCTTTTGGTCCTTCTATGTAAGCCGCATCCTTATCCCTGTTTTCACCGTCCAGTATAATACGGCAACCATCTTTATATGTATAGGTAATTCTTCTCCATGTTCCTACTGCATCTGAATCCTGTTGCGGTGCGTCTACCTCTACTTTCACAGGACTTTCGTCATCCTTGTTCAAAATATATTGTACAGGATCGATATAGTGTTGTCCCATATCACCAAGTCCTCCGCTATCATAATCCCAATAACCTCTGAATGTCTGATGTACACGATGCTTATTGTAAGGTTTTAAAGGTGCAGGACCAAGCCACATGTTGTAATCCAAAACTTTGGGAATTGGCTGTGGCTGAAGATTTGTCTTTCCTACCCAGTAAAACTTCCAGTTAAACCCGGTAATTCCACTGATTGTCACCGTTAACGGCCATCCCAAAAGTCCATTGGACACTGCCTTCTTTAACGGTTTAACAGTGGTTCCCATACCATAAAAGATATCTTTGAACCGAAACCAGGTATTAAGACGGAACATTCGCCCCGTCGCATGTATCGCCTCTTTGACCTTCTTTCCTTCTCCGATAGTTCGCGTCATTGGCTTCTCGCACCATACATCCTTGCCGGCACGGGCTGCCATAGCTGACATAATTCCGTGCCAGTGTGGTGGTGTCGCTATATGGATAATGTCAATATCAGGACGGTTAAGTACATCCCTAAAATCCGAATATCCCTTAACTCCGGATCCGGCTATATCAAGAGCTTCTTTTAAATGATTTTGATCTACATCACAAACTGCAAGAAGACGTGCATCAGTATAATGGATATGCACTTTTCCCATACCTCCAACCCCAATGATCGCGCGCGTCAATTGATCACTGGGAGCTGTATAGCCCGATCCTCCTAAAACGAAACGTGGTACAATGGTAATTCCTGCTGTAACGGCCAATGTCTTTTTAAAAAAATCCCTGCGACTGTTATCTTGTTTCATAAGTCTTTAGTTTGATTATTTTTATAAAGCAACAAGGTAATAATTTCCAGACAAATAATTAAACAATTTGCTGAGGATTATTCGTTTACCTTAAACCAACCTCTCTTTTTATATGTTAAGTTTTATTTTAAACAGACTAAAAATCGGAACAGACAGACAAACCGGCAACAAAAATGATGCAGATACAAATCATATCTCTAAGATCGGATATTTCATTAATTGGATAAATAGTAAAGAAAAAACAGGAAAAATAAAAGATTCTGAAATTTTACTACAAGTGACATAATGTAGCATTGTAACCGTTATAGACACTTTTCCCCAAACAAAATTTTCCGTAAATCATGTCCATCCTCACTCATTAACGTCTCTATTACCACACCTCTGTCTCTATTTCCGAAACATACTGATAAGTATTCCCCATAATAATTGATACTAAAATAAATTATTTTTATTTCAAAAAAACATATATAGTTTAACACGTTTGCAATTTTTATTAATTTGCGCTAATTATAAATTTTAACCCATGAAGAAATACTTTTTTTGTTTTTTATTAGCCCTTTTCATCGGAGTTGTTCCTTTAATAGCGGCTCATATTCAGCCGGTAAAAACATACAGTAAATGTATGAATAAAGAAATTCCGGCAGTAATTATTACCCCTGACGGTTATTCTATTCAAAAAAAATTTCCAGTTCTTTATCTGCTACACGGCTACAGCGGAAACAATAGCGACTGGATAAAAAAAGTTCCTGAAATAAAAGAATATGCAGATATGTACAAATTTATAATAGTCTGCCCGGACGGAAACTTTTCCAGCTGGTATATGGATAGTCCTATAGATAGTTCCTTCCGTTACGAAACGTATACGTCAAAAGAGTTGCCCCATTGGATCGACAGTCA
>JAENXA010000215.1 GCA_016649735.1 Prolixibacteraceae bacterium
CTAACTATTAATATATTAAACATGAAATCTAAAATAATAATTATCTTTTTTATTGCGATATCTTTTTTTTCTAATGGTTATCTAAGTTCACAAAATGTCAGACAGGAAAAATTAATTGATTTTAAAATGCAGTCTTCTGTAATAATAAAAGATTCAGGTTCTGTACTATCAGGCTCTGAATATCAGTCTGACAAAAAATGGTTTTCGGTTCAGGTTCCTTCAACGGTACTGACAGGTCTGGTTTCAAATTCAGTTTATCCAAGTCCATATATGGGAATGAACAATATGCAGATTCCCGATGCCTGCGAAAAATTCAATAAGAAATATAATTTAGACAAATTCAGTTATTTACCTGGTAATATTAACCCTTGGGAAAGTCCCTATTGGTACAGGACTTCTTTCACTGTACCGGTTTCAGAAAAGGGACAGATATTTAATCTTATTTTTAAGGGTATTAACTATAGAGCTTCTGTATGGCTTAATGGCAGTCAGATAGCAGATTCTACCGATATGGTGGGAATGTTCTCTGAATATTGTTTTAATGTTTCTAACTATATTAAATCCGGCGAAAAGAACAATCTGGCTGTTAAAATATATCCCCTTGATTATCCCGGTGAACCGGCTACGGAACAGTTAAAAGCAATGGAGCCTTTTTATGAAAATGGAGGACCCACCGGAGATATAGGAAAAAATGTAACTATGCTTTGTTCTGTAGGATGGGACTGGATGCCACCCGTACGTGATAGGAATATGGGAATATGGCAGCCTGTTTATCTTCGTGTTACAGGACCTGTAACAATTTCACGTCCTCATTTAATAACAGACCTTCCTGAATTACCGGATACCTCTGTTGCCAATATATCACTGAAGACAAATTTAAAAAATAACACATCAGAAGAACAACAGGGAACATTACACATTTTTGTGAGTCCTGAAACTTTTACAGGTAGGTCAATTCATTTTTCAAAATCGGTAAATATAAAACCAAATAAGTCAGTAACGCTGAAATTTAATTCTTCAAATGAAAGAAAATTATGTTTTCAAAATCCACATTTATGGTGGCCAAATGGACATGGGAAGCCAAATTTATATCGACTGCGTATGAAATATGAAATTGGCAATACTGTTTCAGATGATACCTCCTTTGTTTTTGGAATAAGGACTGTCAGCTCAAAGACTGTTGAAGTAAAGGGAAAACATCTTCGTCGTGATTTTTATGTTAATGGGAAAAGAGTAAACCTTGTCGGCGGAGCATGGGTTCCTGATATGATGGTAAATCGAGATTCTGTTCGTTATGACAGAGAACTTAGATTATGTCAGAATGGAAATATTAATCTGGTAAGAATATGGGGGGGAGGAATAACTCCACCTGATGATTTTTTTAATGCAGCAGACAGATATGGAATGTTAATCTGGTCTGATTTTTGGATCACCGGAGATACTAACGGAGAATTCAAGGGGTCTTCTGACTGGCCACTGGAATCGGATGTGTTTATTAAAAATATGACGAGTACTATTTACAGAATACGCAATCATCCGAGTTTACTTGTCTGGACTGGTGGAAATGAAGGACATGCACGTAAAGAATTATATGATGCCATGAGAGACAGTGTAATTATACTTGATGGTACGCGTCCTTTTATACCTTGTTCTTCGGGATTCTCCAAACTTCCGGAAGGATGGAAAAATTCATGGCCTGATAATAAACCGTCAGGTGTATACAGTGGGGGTCCATACTCATGGAAAGATCCTAAAGTATATTATAGTCTGGCAGATACAGCAAGTGATTGGGTCTTTAAAGATGAAACTGGAATCCCTTCACAGCCACCATATCAGATTTTATCAAAAATTATTCCTGATTTGAAATGGGATAAAAATCTTCCTTATCCGCTAAATAATTCATGGGGATATCATGATGCTGCCACCGGTAACGGAAGATATGATTTATATTATAAAGATATGGTAAGCAGATATGGTCAACCTTATAGTTTGAAGGAATTTTCAGATAAAATGCAATTGATGAATGCCGCCGGATATCAGGCAATTTTTGAATCAGCGGGGAGTAGATTAAAAGAAAATGGCGGAGTTATGTTATGGAAACTCAATGCTGCACTTCCAAGTGTGATTTGGCAGGTATACGATTGGTATATGGAGCCCAATGCCGGATACTATTTTATGCAGGATGCATGCGAACCGATTCATGTTCAGTTTAATCAGGACGACCAGTCTGTGGCCGTGGTGAATCGTTCTTACAAATCTTTGAATAAATTACATATAGTTTGTGATGTGTTTTCGGTGAATTCAGAATTAATATATCATGTTGAAAAAGAGGAGAATGTTGATGCTGAATCTGTGGAAAAGGTTTTTTGTTTATCAAAAATATTATCTGACAGGAAAGATGTTTCTTTTGTTATTTTAAGGATGAAGAATAAAGAAGGGAATATTATTTCAAAAAATACATATTGGTTGTCGTCTGATGATAATTTCATGTCAATGAATAACATGAACAAAGCAAAAATAAAAGCATCTGTTCTGAAAGAAATAATTACTGGCAAATATTGCAGTAGAACAATCAAAGTAACCAACCTTTCGAAACAATTGGCATTTTTTGTTCATCCGATGCTTATGAATGGTAAAGAAGAAGTTTTACCTGCTTTCTGGTCAGACAATTATTTTTCTTTAAAACCGGGAGAGACAAATGTTGTATCTGTCAAAACTCCTGTGTCAGAGGGGGAAGAACATTTTTGTATTGATGGCTGGAACGTAAAACAAATCATTGTAAATTAAATTCATTTTAAAGGCAATATTGTCAATTAACCTATCTGATTCCGAAAATACCTTATTCTCTGTAATTTGATAAAATAGGTTTATCGGA
>JAENXA010000250.1 GCA_016649735.1 Prolixibacteraceae bacterium
ATCTGCTTTATATTAATCCTCTTTTTCTCATTTCCCAAAAACATTTTTCTGTGGCATTAATATCCGCAGAAGCATCGTGTGCTTCATCAAAATTTACTCCGAATAATTTTATATGTAGTTCTGATAATTTAGGCCATTTGTATCCATATAGTCCGGGAATTCTACAATAGTTAGCCGATGATTGCATTGTACAAATTTTCTTTTTTCTATTAAATCCACTTTGAATTTTTTTTCTCAGAAATTCTGCACCCAAAATCTTTTCATCAAAACTGATATTATGAGCAACAATATAATCAGTTTTTTCAATGAGCTCATTAAACTTATTCAAAACCACTTCAAGACCAACACCTTCATTAACAGCCTTTTCGGTTGATATGCCATGTACTTTAGATGCATCTCGTGGAATTTCAAAATTTTCAGGTTTAATAATATAATCGTCAGATTCAATACGGTTTCCTTTATCATCACATAAAATCCATGCAATTTGAATCATTCTTGGCCAATTATTCAAATCTGTAACAGGAGCTTTCCAGTTTCGGGGTAATCCTGTTGTTTCGGTGTCAAAAAATAGATACATAAATTTATTATTAATTTAGGAGCCCACTCAAAAAATTCAGATAGGTAAATATATATAATTTTTCAATCAATTTGAAACAGTTGCAAATGAATCTTTTTTTGCCAAAATTGAATGATCAAACGAAAAAAGTTACATTTGTAGCTACTAAAATGCTATATCGTTATATTACCCCTTACATTAGGTATATTCATTGAAACAAGTATGACAACAAAAACCAAACTCAATGGCAGGCGAAATAATAAATCATGAAAAAAAAACCTTTACAAAGGTTGATTATACAGACAAGACCTTACGAAATAGAGAGTTTTATGAATGTCTTTTTGTGGGATGTCTTTTTGTGAATAGTGACCTTATTGGTAATAACTTCGAAGACTGCACTTTTAAAAATTGCAATTTTTCAATGACAAAAATGCAAGGTGCTGGTTTTAGAAATGCAAACTTTAAAGAGTGTAAAATTATAGGTGTTGATTTTTCTGAATGCAACAAATTTATGTTTTCTTTCTCATTTTATAATTGTCATCTGGATTACAGTACTTTTTTTGGCACAAGATTACAGAAAACTAAATTTGACAAATGTTCTTTGAAAGAAACTGACTTTTCTGAAGTAAATTTATCTTCTTCCGTATTTTCAGAATGTGACCTAACTGGTGCTGTATTTTCAAATAGCATACTGGAAAAAGTAGATTTTAGAACTGCTATTAACTATTCCATAGATCCTGAATTTAACAAATTAAAGAAAGCAAAATTCTCTGGATTTAATCTTGAAGGCCTCCTGTATAAACACAAGTTAGATATTTATTATAACGATTAATTATGTGTGTTAGTAAAAAATAAAATATATTTAAAACCAATGGAGCTTTCCGAAATAAACTCAAAGATTTAAGAAATTAAATTTCTTTTTATAGTCAAAAACAAGAACTATGATTGCGCCTATAGTTATTGCTATAGTTAAACCATAGACCATTACAAAAAAAATCGTTTCTTAAAATAACTTGTTTTAAAAAATCATGAACACATATTAATTTCCATAGGAAATAGTTGCCATTATAAATTAAATATTTATCTTTGTTACGGAATAAAAAAACATTAATAGTTTTAAAATGAAGTATATAATTATCGGCGGTGTAGCAGGTGGAGCTACAGCAGCTGCCAGAATAAGAAGAATCAGTGAAAGTGCCAAAATTATAATGATCGACCGTGGATCTTATATATCTTATGCTAACTGTGGTTTACCATACTACATTGGTGAAGTTATTAAAGACAGAACTCAACTTTTCGTTCAGACACCGGAATCTTTTAATAAATCATTTAATATAGATGTTCGTATAGAAAGTGATGTAATTAATATCGACCACGAAAAGAAAACTGTTACTGTAAAACGTAGTGATGGTTCTGAATATATAGAATCATACGATAAGCTATTACTTTCTCCCGGTGCTCATGCCTTTGTTCCAGCAATTCCAGGCATAAATTCCGAAGGTATTTTTACTCTTCGTAATGTCAACGATACTGATAAAATAAAAGAATATCTTACA
>JAENXA010000085.1 GCA_016649735.1 Prolixibacteraceae bacterium
AACTGCCCATCATTGTTGAGAATGCTATCAAAAACCTACTCACCATAACTCGGCTATGTTTCCGTTGCTTTTTGATGCGCTACATCAACACTAACAGCCATTTAGACTTTTCGTTACGAAAACCCTTGCGGATTTAAGGTAATAATCATTTCAATTATTTTACTTCTTTTGTTTTTTTACAAACAGTTTTTTTATTTTCATCCACAACTCATGAAAAGTATTGTAGTTTTCATGATAGCTAATTCCAATTCCCTGCGTATACGGAGAAGTATCATAAATAATGTTATTATTAGACTGATTGTAAGCTTCAAACTGTAGCTTTCCGTTATTTGTCAATTTTACTTTTAAGTCAAAATCACCTACAATATTACTACTATTGTTGCTGGTAATGGTCTGTGATCCGTTATTGCCAATATTTCCGTTAAGCGTTACACGATCATTAAAAATCTGTGTGCTTAGAGCTAATTCAATTTCATTGTCTGTAGTTTCATCTCTCGGCCTGTAATCCACACCAATATCAATATCCTCATTTATTTTAGAAAGCCAGTTACTAAGCTGGTTCGAAAATAATTCACTGGCAGTATTTCCTACAACACTCGAATTAGAAGACTCATAAGTGCCTCTCAGATATTCCGGAGTGTAAAATTTACCCATAACCAGAAGTGATAAAATTTGTTTGTTTAAATCCTCTTGTGTGTTAAAATATTGTTGTATTTCATCTTTTATCCGATCTTCGGTAAAAGGAAAATCAATTCCGAATTTTATTGTTGGATTACTAAGATTTTCTGTCAGTAAAATTTTACATTCTACAGAAATTCTTTTATTGTAATCAATGTTTTCACTGGAATTTGCAAACAGATCTGATACAGAAGCCTTAAGTTTATATATAGCATTTAGATCTATAATGGCATTATAGGGATTTCCGTTCCAGTTTATAGTTCCTCCCTGTTTAATCTCGAACTTTTTATTAATAACATTTTTAAGAGTAAATAAATAATTTCCATGTTCTACTGTGTATTTCCCGAAAAGAGAAATGTTAAATTTTGGATCAATTTTAATAAGTAAATTACCTGATCCCTGTGTTCTGATGACATCTCCTGCCAGAGAATTATATTCGACCTGTATCTTTGCATCAGGGGTTACTTCAACATTAAAAGCCATATTGAGTTTTGAATCTTCATTCTTTTCTTTGGGCTTTATCTGTAATTTATTTTTATTTGTTTTCTTTTTATTAAAATCAACAAAACTTAGAAAATCATATTGCTGAGCCTGATCTTTACTGTTAAGAGTAATGTAAATGGAAGTACCGCTAAGTGTTTTACCCGAACAATTAATGTTTAGATTTTTATCTTTTCCTGTAATACTAAAAACCGGATTAGTGTATAATTTGCCGTAAAAATCACTATTGTCATCAGCTGTTGTGTTCATTGCAAGGATGCGCGGAGAAGTGATAGACATGTCATAATCAATGTTTTTAAAGTTGTCATGTCTTAGAGATCCATTGAATACACCTTTATTACCTTCCTGATCTGAAATAGTAATATGATCAAAAATTATAGAATCTTTTCTGAATTTAATGCTGTCGCTAAAACCATATTGTAACTGAAGTACCTTGTATTTTAATTTAGCATTATTTGCAAAAAGGCTTCCATTCATATATATCTTATCAGTTTTACCGTAAATTTTTACATTACCGGTGGCAAAACCTTGCACATCATCGAAAATATTTTTCAGCAAAGGATTAAGAAAATTAATGGATAGATTATTTGCTGTAATAAAAGTATCAATGCTGTCATTGTTAATGTAGTAGCTTCCATAGCCGCGAAAAGTCTGTATTTTATTTTTATTTATGATTACTTCCGACTGGAGAGAACTTGAAGGATTGTCCCATTTACTGGAAATAGAAATATTACCTATCTTATATTCGTTATAGTATAATTCACTTATATTCAGATCTGTAAGGAATAATGGTTTTTCGTAAAGGTCAAAGATTCCGGCAGTTCCTTTAATTGATCCTTTAAAATTATGTCCTTCAGGATAAAAATATTTAAGATTGTTAAGATTAAAGTTATTAAGATAAAGAGTAATATGATCAGATTTGTCTTTTGATGTTACTCCATTAAGCGCAAATGACTGCTTTTTATGAGAAATAATGGCATTGTTAATTTCTATTCTGGAGGAATCTATAATTACCGTAGATTTATGAATATTCCATAAAGTATCGGCAATATATATATTTTCAGGAAGAATTTTTGTTTCAATATGACTTAACCCTAAAGAATCAGAAGTAAATATAGTAGTTGCTCCCAGTTCTCCTTTGTAAGAAACTTTATCGTTGTTGTTCCATATAAGACTTGAATTAAGATGATTGTCTGATAACGAAGAAACAAATGATAAATAGAAATTTTGGTCGTCTTCTTTAACTTTTAATTTATTAGCATTTAATTTTAGTATCAGTTTTTTATTTGTATTAACGGATATGTTTACATTATTAAAAACCGAGTTCTTATAAATTAAGTCAGGAATATTACCCTCCAGATTAATACTGTTTTTTTTCTCATTAAAATTTCCTGTAAATTTTGCAGCACCAATAGATATATCCGGAAAAAAAGTGTTGGTTATGGATTGTAAATCTTTAATATCCAGATTGAAATTATAATTATCAATATTTTCGGTATCTTTTTGTTTTATAGGAGAATCTGGAAGATAAAAATGAATTAAATTTTTAAATTTATTTGTGCATTCGGATATAGAAAAATTACCGTCAATATTTGCATCTATATAATCAGAATTAATTCTGATGTTTTTTAGACTGTCGTCTCTTATATTTAATGTAAAATTTTTAAATAGAATAGAGTCATTTTCATTAGAGTATTTTCCTTTTTCAAAATATAGGTAACCATTAAAATAAGAAGGACTATTTCTCCTGAATTTAGCTTTTAAATCGAAAGAAAGATCCGATTTTTTATACTTTTTGTCTATGTTTAATGCTACTAAATTAGCTTTGTCAGCTAATAAATAAAAATTATAAAGTGTTGTGTCAGAATTAAAATCCAGTTCTCCGTTGAATTTAGCCTTAAGGTTTTTATCATCTATTTTTAAAAAACCGTCAAATTTTTTATGTTCTAATTTTCCATCCAGCAATATATTTTTGTAACAATAATTATTAATTAAAATACTGTCTGTTTTACCTGCTATTTTCCCATTGATTATTTCGTTTTTCTGATCGTAATTGCCATTTATATTACCGCTGAAAGTAATATTCCCAATCTTTGACGAATTAAATAATTTTCCAAGATTGAAGTTAACTGTCTTTAAATGTCCGTTAATAGTAATAGCATCTTTTTTTAAAGGGATAAAAGAAAGGTCAATATTTAAGTTTCCCGATTTTGATTTTAAATTTCCGTAACCAACAAAATTACTCAGGAATCCTGTAAAGTTGCCGTTATAAGAAATTAATCCCTCATTATTCAAAAAAGCAGGAATTTTAATATTTTTTAGTTGTGAATTTTCAGGCAAATTAATGTTAGAAATATCTTTAAGATCAATATAAGAATCTTTAAATTTTAGACTAATATATGTATTTTTGATATCAGGGAGCCCGTTAAGAAAACATTCGCAATTTACTTTTGTGTTATTTCCCAGACCTATAGAAAGATCCTTTCCTTTAAGATCAGCTATAGTTCCATATAAACGACCTGATAAACTCAAATCCATATCCATACCTTTTAAAGAAGGTATAAAGTGTGAAATATCTATGAAATTAACGATAGAATTTTTCATACTGAGGTCAATTCCGGTTTTTGATGAATCATATTCTTTTTCCATACCGGTCTGTGTCAGTCTTAAATTCACATCCTCAATGGAAGAGTGTTCTGTATTTATTTTTAAATGACTAAGTTGAATAACATGCTGATAAGAAAGAAAATAAGTACTTAGATTTTTAATTTTAAAAGAATTTTCATTATTTAATGAAAGCTGATTAATTTTAAATGATATTGAATCTTTGTTTAAAATCAAATCTTTGACTTTTAAATGAATTTTGTCAAAATTCAACAGATGTATTCCTTTTTTTTGAAAATAAGAATACCCTATATTAGTATCTTTAAAATTAAAATCATTACAGGATAGCTTCCATTCAAATTCTTTTTTTAGAGAATCTTTGTTATTTCGAAAAGCATCCAGTAAAAATTTATAATTGGGCAATCTGTTTTTATCCAGTGACAAAAAGAATTTTGCATCATTAAAAGAAATATTTGAAAAATTGATTTCCTTTTTATTTAGGTTGAAATCATTAAGAGAAGCTATAGTTTTCTTTAAATAAATAAGAGTATCAGAATTCTGATCTTTAATTAAAACATTATCCAGAATTATTTTGTCAAAATAAATAATTTTTACTTTAGCTATACTGATATTTGTGTTAAATTTTTCATAAAGGTAATCTGTTACCTTTATTACGATGTAAGTCTGAACAAAAGATAACTGTACAACGAAAAAGATAGAAATTAGGAATATTAGAATTACACCTAAAAACCAAATTAATATTTTTGATAATTTTTTAATAAGTTTGTCCTTTTATACAAAATAAATTAAAATCTATGGATTTATACATAATCCGGTATGATTTTTATTGACATTGTTAATTAAATAAAACTCTTTAATAAATTTCTTAAATAAATCCTTAAATAAATCGATCTATGATTAAAAGAAAGGACACTGTTATATTAGGTATAGAATCTTCATGTGATGATACATCTGCAGCTATCATAAAAGATGGCTATCTGCTTTCGAATGTTATAGCAAGTCAGAAAGTTCATGAAGCATACGGTGGTGTAGTGCCTGAGCTGGCATCAAGGGCACACGAAATTAATATTGTTCCGGTAGTAGATCAATCTATAAAAATAGCCGGAATAAGTCGTGATGAAATTTCTGCTGTAGCTTATACCAGAGGGCCTGGACTACTGGGTTCTCTTCTTGTAGGGTCATCTTTTGCCAAAGGTTTCGCAATGTCCCTTGGAGTACCTATGATAGATGTAAATCATCTGCAGGGTCATGTACTGGCACATTTTGTAAGAGAAAAAAATGTTCCGTTTGATCCTCCTGCATTTCCTCATATATGTCTTTTGGTAAGCGGAGGAAATTCCCAGATAATAATTGTGAAGGACCATCTTGATATGGAAATGATAGGTCAAACAATTGATGATGCTGCCGGTGAAGCTTTTGATAAATGTGCTAAGATTATGGGAATGACATATCCGGGAGGGCCTCTTATAGACAAACTGGCAAAAATAGGTAATGAAAATGCATTTAAATTTTCAAAACCCCGTATTAAAAATCTGGATTATAGTTTTAGTGGTCTTAAAACCAGCTTTCTGTATTTTTTACGAGACAGAATAAAAGAGAATGATAATTTTATCGAAGAGAACAAGGCAGATCTTTGTGCTTCTCTTCAGAAAACCATAATTGATATTCTTCTGGATAAATTAATAAAAGCGGTTAAGCAGACCGGTATTAATGAAATATCTGTTTCCGGAGGAGTTTCTGCCAATTCAGGCTTGCAAAATGCTATGATAAGCACAGCTAAAAACAGGGGTTGGAAAGTTCATATACCAAAAATTTCTTTTACTATGGATAATGCTGCCATGATTGCAATTGCCGGTTATTATAAATATCAGAAAAAAGAATTTATTGGTCTTGATGCCGTTCCTTTTGCAAGAATGAATATTAAAGAGTAGAAATTTGTAATCTTATTATACCTAAATTCCTTGCGGATTTTAGGTATAAGTTAAATAATTATTTTCAGAAAAGATATATTGAACAGTATAATAATAAAATAGAGTGGGCTCTTGAATTTTTACTAAATTGCAGGTTATAAAATTATAAGTATAGACATGGGAATATTCAGTTCATTTTCAAAAAATAAAAAAGAAAGTCTGGAAAAAGGACTTTCCAAAACAAAAGAGAGTGTATTTAAAAAATTAAGTCGTGTTGTTGTTGGAAAGTCGAAGGTGGATGATGATGTTCTTGATGATCTTGAAGAAGTTTTGATTTCTTCCGATGTAGGTGTAGAAACAACCCTGAAAATCATTAAAAGGATAGAAGTAAGAGTGGCAAAAGATAAATATATAGGAACAGGAGAGTTAAACCGTATATTAAAAGAAGAAATTGCAGCTCTTTTGAATGAAAATAATACCGGGGATTTCGATAATTATGATTTGCCGGAAGGTAAAAAGCCTTATGTAGTTCTTGTAGTAGGAGTAAATGGAGTAGGGAAGACTACTACCATAGGGAAACTGGCATACAACTATAAACAGGCCGGGAAAAAAGTAGTACTTGGAGCAGCAGATACATTTCGTGCTGCAGCTATAGATCAGCTTCAGATATGGGCTGATAGGACAGGTGTGCCTATTATAAAACAGAAAATGGGAAGCGATCCTGCATCCGTAGCTTTTGATACACTATCTTCGGCAAAAGCCAGTAATGCAGATGTTGTATTAATAGACACAGCCGGTCGTCTGCATAATAAAATTAATCTGATGAATGAGTTATCAAAGATCAGTAAAGTAATGCAAAAAATTATTCCTGATGCACCTCATGAAGTACTTCTTGTACTGGATGGTTCAACAGGGCAGAATGCATTTGAACAGGCAAAACAGTTTATAGCGGCTACCGATGTAACATCTCTGGCATTAACAAAACTTGACGGCACAGCCAAAGGAGGAGTAGTTATAGGTATATCAGATCAGTTTAAAATTCCTGTAAAATATATTGGTGTCGGGGAAAAAATCGAAGATCTTCAATTATTCAGGAAAAAAGAATTTGTTGATTCTTTATTCTCATAAAGTTTATCT
>JAENXA010000080.1 GCA_016649735.1 Prolixibacteraceae bacterium
TATAAAAAATGGCAGAAAAAGACAAACACAAAACGTTAGTAAAGCTGGAAGGATTGACTATAAAAGATGGTCTTTTTACAATATTAAATAATATAAACCTGACAATTTATGCATGTGAATCGATAGCAATAATAGGGCCTTCAGGAAGCGGTAAAACAATTCTTGGGAAAGTTCTGGCAGGTAAGATAACAGACAGTCACGGGAGTGTTACTTTTTCTCCGTCACTTAAAAGTTTGATGGTTCATCAGCAGGATCAGTTTATGTACATGTCAGGTATGGGCAGTACATATTATGGGCAAAGATATGAAGGACAGGGAATGGAAGAAATTCCTACAATAGGAGAATATTTACAGAAGGTAAGTACAAAAATAAAAGAAGATGTTTCTGTTCAGAATATGAAAAAGATAATGTCTTTGATGCAAATAGATGAAATTTCAGACAGAAAATTATTACAGCTTAGCAATGGAGAAAGAAAAAGAACACAAATGGCTGCAGCCATGCTTCAAAGGCCTCAGCTTTTTATTGTTGATCAGCCATTTGTAGGATTAGATGTAGAATCCAGAAAAAATCTTACAGATATTTTTAATAAACAGATGAAAATGGGGATTTCAATGGTTATTATATGTAATGCTAATGAAATTCCATCCGGAGTTAATAATGTATTGAAATTATCTAAAGGAGAAATCTCAAAATTTGTTTCTCGCGAAAAATTTTCGTTTACTCCGGAAATAAAAAAGAAATGGAATAGGGTAGATAAAAATCTTTTAACAGTATTACCGGATACTACAGATGACTTTTCAAGTGCTGTAATCATGAAGGAAGTAAATGTAGTTATGGATGACAAATTAATTTTAAATAAAATCAATTGGCAGGTAAACAGAGGAGAACAATGGGTTCTGCTGGGACCTAACGGGGCTGGAAAGACAACATTACTTAGTCTGATAACCGCTGATAATCCACAGGGATATAGTAATGATCTCATTCTTTTTGACAGGCAGAGAGGAAGTGGGGAGAGCATCTGGGATATAAAAAATAAAATCGGATATGTGTCTCCTGAGCTGCATCAGTATTTTTTAAAAGGAGAAGGAATTTATAATAGTATACCCGGAATGAAACCTTCATCTTCCTATACAAAATATACATCGCTTACCTGTGAAGAGGTAATAGGGTCAGGATTTAACAATGAAATTGGTCTTGCTACTGATTTTACTGATTTACAGAAAAAAATAGCAGTACACTGGTTGTCAATCCTTCATCTTGAGCATTTGCACGGCAGGTCTTTTCTTCAGGCATCTATGGGAGAACAACGATTACTATTACTTGGCAGAGCTCTGGTTAAATCTCCTTCGCTTATGATACTTGACGAACCATGTCAGGGACTTGATGACGATCAGACAGCCAATTTTTTAGGTCTTCTTAATGATATATGTATTCATCTTAAAACTACATTGATATATGTAACTCACGTAAAGGAAAGAATTCCATCTTGTATAGATAAATTGCTTTTACTAAAAAAAGGGGAGGTCGAATATTCAGGAAAATTTGAAAGATAAAGTTAATACCTAAATTCCCTGCGGATTTTAGGTATTAACTTGCAAAAGTTTATTAATTTCCCTGTAAAACCATAAATCATGAAAAACTTTTTTGTTAAAACACACGGACTGGGTAATGATTATATTATACTTGACAGTGATAATATAAGTTTTCAACTATCTGAAAAGAATATCATAAAAATTTGTGATGTACATTTTGGAATAGGCTCTGATGGTATACTGCTTATGGTAAAAAGCGACCGTGCTGATTTCGGGGTGAGAATTTTTAACCCCGACGGATCCGAGGCAGAAAAAAGCGGAAATGGTTTGCGAATTTTTGCAAAGTATTTAAACGATTATCATTTTACAAAAACAGATTCATTTACAATAGAAACATTAGGCGGAATTGTTTGTGCAAAAATAATTAAGAAATCAGGAGATAAAGCCAATATCATTAGAATAGACATGGGCAAAGCCAATTTTAATTCTAAAGAAATTCCTGTAAAAAGTAATAATCCTGAATGTATAGATGAAGAATTGCAGCTTAAAGATAAAACTTATATAATAAGTTGTGTGTCAATGGGTAATCCTCATTGTGTGGTTGTAAAAGACGAGCTTTCAGTAGATGAGATAATGAAATATGGGAGTGAAATTGAAAATAATTCAAAATTTCCAAACCGTATTAATGTTCAGTTTGTAAAAGTTATTTCTCGTAGCTTAGCTGAAGTTATAATCTGGGAAAGAGGAGCCGGATACACACTTGCTTCGGGAAGCTCATCATCAGCAGTGGCTGCAGTACTTGTTAAAAAAGGATTAACCGGTAGAAATATAGATATTAAAATGCCCGGAGGAACATTAAAACTTGAAGTAGACAAAGATTGGGAAATACACCTTACAGGAGAAGTAAAAGAAATTGCTTCAGGATATATAAGTGAAGAATTGACAGCAGAACTGAGATAATAATTCTTTCTAAAATTAAAATATCTGCTAATTTCAAAAATAAATATTAGGAGGGAATAAAGAACTTCTTATAGTTTTTATCTTTGCCTTAAAAATAAAGATCCGCAATCAGAAAAAAATATAAACGAATGTCAGATAAAAAATTACCTTTTTCAAAAGAGAAGATAGAAGATATTATAAAATTATACCCGACGCCTTTTCATATTTATGACGAAAAAGGAATAAAAAATAATGTACGAAATTTTATAAATTCATTCTCCTGGAATAAAGGATTTAAAGAATATTATGCTGTTAAAGCACTTCCTAATCCGTTTATAATCAAAATGTTACATCAGGAAGGTACCGGAATTGATTGTAGCTCCATGGCAGAACTTATAATTGCAGAGAAATGCGGATTAAAGGGTGAAGAAATAATGTTTTCTTCAAATGACACACCAGCTGAAGAATATGTCAAAGCAAGAGAATTGGGAGCAATTATAAATCTTGATGATATCTCACATATTGATTTTCTGGAAAAAGTAGCAGGACTACCTGAACTTATATGTTTACGTTATAATCCGGGAAAATTAAAGGAAGGTAATGCAATAATAGGTAAACCACAGGAAGCTAAATATGGTTTTACAAGGGATCAGTTATTTGAAGGATATAAAATTTTAAAGGAAAAGGGCGTAAAGCGATTTGGACTTCATACCATGGTCGCTTCAAACGAACTCGATCCAAATTATTTTATAGAAACTGCAGAAATTGTTTTTAGTCTTATTGTTGAGATATCAAAAAAACTTAATATTAATATAGAGTTTGCCAATCTTGGAGGTGGGATAGGGATTCCATACAAACCGGGTGAAAAACCTGTAGATATGAAAAAAGTAAGTTCAGGCATTCAGGAATGTTATAACCGTATTGTTGTAGGTAACAAATTATCACCACTTAAGGTATTCTTTGAATCAGGACGTGCTATTACAGGACCATGTGGGTTTCTGGTTTCCAAAGTTTTACATATCAAAAACACATACAGGAAATATGCAGGACTGGATTCCAGTATGGCAAACCTTATGCGTCCTGCCATATATGGTGCATATCATCATATAACTGTTATGGGGAAAGAAGTATCAAAATGTCGTTTATTTCATTATGATGTAACCGGTTCGTTATGTGAGAATAATGATAAATTTGCCATTAACCGTCTATTGCCTGAAATGCTCCCAGGCGACATTGTTGTAATACACGACACAGGAGCTCATGGTCATTGTATGGGCTTTAACTATAACGGGAAATTACGATCATCAGAATTGCTGCTTCGCGAAAATGGAGAAGTAAAGCAAATCCGTCGTGCCGAAACAATGGATGATCTTTTCGCTACACTTGATTTTAACGGTCTTACTGATTTTAAATAAGATACAATCATGAGTAAGAGAGATTTATCTGAAAGAGTTGATACGTCACTTTTTAGAGATGATATCAATAAATGTTTAGAAGTACTTAAGAATGGAGGAATAATTCTTTATCCAACTGATACAATATGGGGACTGGGTTGTGATGCAACCAATGAAGATGCAGTAAGAAAAGTATTTGCTATAAAGAAGAGATCTGATTCTAAAAGTATGCTTGTGCTCATGGAAAATATTAATCTTTTGGAGCGCTATGTTAATAAAGTCCCTGATGTTGCCTATGACCTTATTGAAATTACAGATAAACCGCTGACTATTATTTATTCGGGTGCAAATAATTTGGCTTCAGGAATAATAGCTGAAGATGGAAGTATTGGCATAAGATTTACTTCAGAGCCTTTTACTTCCATGCTTATTCAGCGTTTCAGAAAACCAATAGTTTCTACATCTGCTAATATTAGCGGTAAGAGATCTCCTGCCAATTTTGATGACATTGATGAGGACATTATTAATGTTGTGGATTATACAGTAAAATATCGTCAGACAGATAAAACTCCGGCCTCACCATCTTCTATTATTAAACTTGGAGAAGCCGGAGAAATTAAAATTATAAGAAAGTAATTTTAAACCTAAAATACGCAAGGATTTTAGGTTATACTGAAAGAACAATAACTTTTATAAAGCTTCTATAACGAAAAGATGAATTAGTATTATCTTTTTATAGGTTTCATGGAGTTTAACTCATAATTCACATCTTTTTTTAACTCCTTAATTTTACCAGAACCTATAATAGCTGTGGTAATGTTAGGATTTCCGGTATACATAACCTCTCCTGATCCTGAAATATGCACATCAAGATCATTTGTTGCGTTTACAACAGCATCTCCTGATCCTGAAATTTTAATATTAACATTTTTTGCCGGGAATTCAGAACCTTTATAATATCCTGATCCTGAAATAATTAGTTTAAATTTATTAGTAACATTTCTGGAAGCAAGTGATATTTTACCGCTGCCCATAATAGTTCCTTTTACTGATTCAGTATTTAAACCGGATAAAACAATATTACCGCTACCCATAACACTAAGATCGATAATTCTTGATGTTAGTAGATTCTTATTAAAAACATTTCCTGTACCCATAACAGAGATAGACGATATTTCAGGACATGTAATATAAATTTTAATGTTTTTATTTGGTTTTGCTGAGCTAAAAAAATCTTTTTTTATTGATCTGATTATCAATACATGACCCTTTACTTCAGTGATAAGATTCTCCAGAGTAGAGGCGTCTGCATTTATACTTACAGACTGACTATTACCCTGCATTAGATACAGTTCTGCTGAGATTTTTAGTGAAATACCATTAAAAGGAGAAACCTTTCTGTTTTCCTGTTCTGCATGAATTTTAGTGCCCAGAAACATGAGCATAAAAATAAAAATAATAGTTCCTGTTTGTTTCATACTTAAATCTTTTTTATTTTAATATTTTATGTAAGCAAAAATTATGCTAAAAATATTAGTTGATATTTAGAATTCCTTCCGGGCAATGCAATACAATTAATTTTTTTTCTTTATCCAGTCGTACGAAAAAATCTTCGTGGAAAGGGAGAAGTATTTTTTTACCATTCCGGGTAATCTGAAAAAGTATATTTCCTGAATAGTTCTCTATTTTTTCGATAGGGCCAATAAGTCCTAATTGTTCATCCTCAATACTATAACCGGATATGTCATTTTCATTAAACAGGAAATCTTCGTTTCCTTCTTTCTTTTCAAAATCTTCCTTTTTAATATAAACAGAAGTTCCTAAATTTTTTTGTGATTGCTCTTTGCTATCAATCCAGTCAATTTTTATTACGGCCGAAGTATCACCTTTAATGTTAATTCCTTTATTTGAAATGAACCATGGAACAAGCAGATTATCCATTTCAAAAAACAATACCGGTTTTTTCTCCAGGCTCTTTTTAAAGCATTGCTCAAATTGAAGTACAATTTCTCCTTTTACACCGGAAATTTTTTGAAGAAATCCAATTTTTGTGAAATCTTTTTTATTAAGGGTTTCCATTAATTAAAATTTATAAATTGCAAAATAAGAGAAAAAGATTCAATAACAGATCAGGTATACAAAAATCTTCGGATATTTCTTTTAGGAGTTTTTTCAAACTCCCTATCCATCAATTCAATTCTATTTATCTGTGAATATTTCGGAAGATTCTGATTTAGAAGATTACGGTTTTTTCCCATGTTTTTATCTGTTTCTTCTTTTGATATTTCTTTTTTAGTAAATGATTCTGAATAAACCAAAGCGATTAATTTTTTATCTTTTTGTATAACTACGCATTCTGTAACAAAAGGCATTTTTGACAAACTATTTTCTATTACTTCAGGATATATATTCTGACCTGAAGAGTCAAGAATCATGTCTTTACATCTTCCTTTAATAAAAATATTTTGTTCATTGTCAATAAGACCTAAGTCACCTGTATGTAACCAGCCATATTTATCAATCGCTTCATTTGTTGACTTTTGATTTTTATAATATCCTAACATGATATTATCACCTTTTACTTGAATTTCACCTGCTTTATTATATGGATCCGGAGAATCAATTCTGATTTTCATACGGTCTACCAATTGACCTGATGATAATTTTTTTCTTTTTTCCCAGTGAATATAACCTATTAACGGAGCGCATTCCGTCATACCGTATCCAACAGTAAGCGGAAATTTTATGCTACTAAAGAAAGATTCAACTTCCTTATTAAACGCTGCACCTCCCAGAATCACCTGTTTACAGTTGCCGCCAAAAAGTTTTATTAATTTTTTGCGTATATGTTTTTTCACAAGTGAAGAAAATACCGGAATATGCATGAGCAATTTCATAAAAGGTTTATGCAGTTTTGGATATATTTGTTTGAAATATATTTTTTCAATGACAAGGGGGACTGATAAAATCAGTCTTGGTTTAACCTCCTTAAATGCTTTGACAATAATGTTAGGAGAAGGCATTTTTGAAAGAAAAGTAATATGACATCCAAAAGTTATAGGATAAAGAAAATCAAACATTAATCCGAAAACATGTGCCAGTGGTAAAAATGATACAATATTAGATTCTTTTTCCAGAGGAATTTTTTCTCTTCCGTAAATAATATTTGAAAAAATATTTTTAACAGAAAGAATAGCTCCTTTTGTAAAACCGCTTGTACCTGA
>JAENXA010000254.1 GCA_016649735.1 Prolixibacteraceae bacterium
CCAAAAACAGGAGCACTGAATTCAGTGCTCCTGTTAGATTATTATAATTTTTATTTTCTTTGATTTTTATTTTGATCTTTCTTTTTTATCCAGAATTTTTTCAATTTCATCCATTATTTTATTCATTGCTCCAATTGTTTTTTTAAAAGGTTCTTCAGTTTTCATATCGACGCCTGCTTTCTTTAATAGTTTTATCGGATAATCAGAACATCCGGCTGAAAGAAAGTTTAAATAATTTTTTAGAGCTTCTTTATCTCCACTCATTACTTTTTCAGCTAAGGAAACTGAAGCGGTGAAGGAAGTACTATATTGATAAACGTAAAAATTGTAATAGAAATGTGGAATAAAAGCCCATTCTGTATTTATATAATCATCTATATGACAAATGTTTTTGTCTTCTCCATAATATTTTCTGACAATTGTACTGTAAATTCGTGAAAAATCATCACCGGTAAGAGAATTGCCTTTTTCTGCTTCTTCATGAATTTTTAATTCAAATTCTGCGAACTGGGTTTGACGGAAAAGCGTGCCCTTAAAGCAGTCCAGCCAGTTCATCAGAATTGACAATTTGACATCATCATCCTTAACCGTTTTTATAACATAATTGAACAGCAGTACTTCATTGAAGGTTGAAGCTACCTCTGCTACAAATATTGTATAATCAGCAAGAGGATAGGGTTGCATTTTATTTGAATAATAACTTTGCATAGTATGTCCAAGTTCATGGGCCAGAGTGCTTACATCGTTATATAGATTTGTGTAATTTAACAGGATGTATGGATGTCCGTCGTAAAAAGCTCCGTTTGAATATCCGCCTGAACGTTTCCCTTCAGTGGGGAAAACATCTATCCATTGATTAGAAATTGCTTTTTCAACGGTTTTTAAATAGTCTTTACCTAAAGGTTTAAGTGCTTTTATTACTATTTTAACTGCTTCATCGTAAGTGTATTGCAGATCAATGCCTTTTACTACAGGGGCATACAGATCATAATATTCAAGAGTATCTACTCCCAGCATACGTTTTCTGATTTTCAGATAACGGTGGAAAGCAGGTAGTTCCTTATTTACATTATTGATTAATGAATGATATACTTCTGTTGGAATATTAACAGGATAAAGAGATGCTTCAAGAGATGATTTATAATGTTTTGCTCTGAAATTGAAAATGTCAGTTTTAACGTTTCCATAAAGCATTTCTCCATAGCTGGCTTTAAATTTTTCAAAATTATTCCAGTAGGTTTTGAATACTTTTTTTCTATCTTCTCTGTTTACAGATGCTCTGTATTTACCGTATTCAGCACTTCCAAGGGCAATAGTTTTTCCGTCAGATAGAGTAACTTCTGGTTTGGGCATTTCTGCATTTGAGAATGTTCCGTATATAGATTCAGGAACAGAAGTTATCATGTTTGTTAAAGCCATTATGCGCTCCTCAGGTTCACTGAGGGTATGAGCTTTTGTACGAAACATATCTATCAGTTTCATACGGTAAATCTCCAGCTCTGGTTCTTCCGTTATAAAACCTTCAATGGTTCCCTGTTCAGATGATAAAATTTCAGGCTCCAAAAAGGCTGTTTTTGCTGCGAAATTTGAAAATATCTGTTCCAGTTCCTGCTTCATCCCGCTATATTTCATATTTCGGGTATCCAGATCAGAATTTAGTCCTGCATACAGATATATTCTGGAAGCTTCTTTTGATAGTTTTGTTTCCAGTTTTAATGCATTTAATAAATTTGAAGAGGATTTGGTTAGCATCCCTTTAAATTTTTCTAATTTTTGCAGTTCTGATTTTAAACTATCTACCTTTTTACGCCATTCTGATTCTGACTTAAAGATGTCTGTTAGTTTCCATTTATATTTGTCAGGAATCATTTCCCTGTCGTTTTTGTTATTTGTTGTCATAAAGCAAACATAATAAAAATAATAAAAAGGAGGTATAATGATTTTATAATAAAGTATACTTTTTAATGGTATTTTATGTTACAGATTTTATTTTTGCTGATTCTGTCCTTGTTAATAACATTGGAGCA
>JAENXA010000081.1 GCA_016649735.1 Prolixibacteraceae bacterium
TGTGAATAAATAAAAATAGCAATTTTAAAATTAATAATTTATTTGCTTGCACATTTTTTTATTGTCTGATCCAAAAGAATATAGAAAAGTCACGCATTTCGCGAGACTTTTCTATATCAAAATTTTGTCTGTGACCTTTTTAGACTGGTCTCATTAATAATTATAAACTTTAAAATTCTCTTTCGGTGAATTTACCTAATTTGACATATTTATCATATAATTTCTGATAAGCTTTTGCATTGTCCTGATTAGGATGATATTCCATGGCAAATCCTGAATTCATAGCAGCACTTGCATCTTCAACTTTATTATATTTTCCTGCAGCAGTAGCTGCGAACATAGCAGCTCCAAGAGCGCAAGCCTGATCTGTTTTACATATTTTAATAGGCATATTAAGTACATCACATAATGTTTGCATAACAAAAGATGATTTAAGTGCAATTCCACCAATTCCGATAACATTATCTATTTCAACACCTTCATTAATAAATCTGTCAACTATTGCTTTAGTACCATAAGCTGTAGCTTCAACTAAAGCTCTGAATATTTTAGGAGCGGAAGAACCTAATGTAAGTCCTGTGATACTACCTTTTAATAATTGGTTGGCATCAGGAGTACGTCGGCCATTAATCCAGTCAGTAGCTATAATTGTACTTTCCTGAAGTGGAATTTTTTCAGCTTCAGTTGTTAGTGCAGGAATTATCTGTTCACTTATTTCTGAAATTAATTTATCTTTGGTTCCCTGATCTATTAAATTACTGTTTTTAAGAATATTATTTAATGGAAATTCAAGTATTCTTTTAAACCATGCATATACATCACCAAAAGCAGACTGACCAGCTTCAAGACCAATCATACCAGGAATAACAGACCCATCTACCTGTCCACAGATACCTTTAATCAAATTATTTCCGATTTCCTTGTAAGAAGCAACCATGATATCACAGGTAGATGTACCAAGAACACGAACTAATGTACGAGGGGTAACACCAGCTCCTACGGCTCCCATATGACAATCATAAGCCCCACCGGCAACAACTACATTAGTAGTTAAACCAAGACGATCAGCCCATTCCTGACATAATTTACCTACAGGTTTATCAGCAGTTTCGGTATCTTTAAAAAGACGATCTCTGAAACCTCCAAGTATAGGATCAAGGGTAGTTAAAAAATCTTCAGAAGGTAATCCCCCCCAGCTTTTATGCCACATAGTCTTATGACCACATGCACATCTGCTTCGAACGATATCTTTGGATTTGTTAACTCCGGTAATTAAAGCAGGTAACCATTCACAATACTCTACAATGGAATACGCTTTTTCTTTAATTGCAGTATCTTCACGTAAAACATGAAGAGCTTTAGCCCAAAACCATTCTGAAGAATATATTCCTCCTTCATAAGAAGTATAATCAATATCCCATTTTTTACAAAGATTGTTAATTTCAGCTGCTTCTTTTACAGCAGTATGATCTTTCCATAAAACAAACATGGCATTAGGATTGTCTGCGAATTCAGGTGTTAAAGCAAGCGGAGTCCCTGATTCATCAGTGAAAGCAGGAGTACTACCTGTAGTATCAAATGCTATACCCACTACATTTTCAGCTGTTCCTTTAGGGCATTTAGTTAATGCTTCTTTTACAGTACTTTCAAGCACATCAATATAGTCTTGTGGATGCTGACGATATTGATTAATAGCAGGGTTACAATATTTTCCTGCTTTCCACTGTGGATAATATTTTACAGATGTGGCCAGTATTTCACCAGTAGCGCTGTTAACGACAAGTGCTCTGGCAGAGTCACTACCATAATCTAAGCCGATTACGAATTTATTATTCATGATAAGTAGATTCTTATTTTAAAGCTTTGTTAAGCATGTAATAAACTTCATTCATATGAAGTTCTTTTTTTAATTCTCTTAATTTAGTATTATTATCGATGATAACTATTTCTATTCCAGCCATTTCTGCATAATCTTCAAGATATTCAACTGTTAAATCATAAGAAAAACTTGTATGATGAGTACCCCCCGCCAACATCCAGGCTGCAGCACCTATTTTGAAATTCGGTTGAGGAATCCAGAGATTTGAAGCTACCGGAAGCTTTGGTAATTTTTTACTTTTAATACAGTCTACGACATTTACTATTAAACGAAAACGATTACCTAAATCTATGATAGTAGCAGCTATTCCAGGACCTTGTTTACTTGTGAAAACCAGACGGGCAGGATCATTTTTGCCACCAATTCCTAATGGATGAACTTCCATTCTTGGTTTAGTCTCTGCTATTTTAGGACAAACTTCTAACATATGAGCTTGTAAAATAGCACTTTTTTCTCCATTAAAATTAAGAGTGTAATCTTCTAAAAAAGAACATCCTTTTGGCATTCCTTGGCTCATGAACCACATAGTACGGAAAAGGGCAGCTGTTTTCCAGTCACCTTCTGCCCCGAAACCATAACCATCTGCCATCATACGCTGACAAGCTAAACCGGGTAATTGATCAAGACCCGCTAAATCGTCAAAATTAGTAGTGAAAGCTTTTGCTCCTTTTTCTTCTAAAAAACGACGAAGTGCGATTTCAGCGCGGGCAGCTTCTTTTACTTGTTTACGATTAGCTCCTTTTTCTTTACAATCATCAGCGAAGTCATATTCGTTTTCATAAGTTTTTACTAATTCAGCTATGTCTGTATCTTTAACTTTATCCTGTACTTTTACCAGATCAGCGATAGGGTAATAATCTACATGGTAACCAAGTCTGAGTTCAGCTTCTACTTTATCTCCATCAGTTACAGCTACATTATTCATCTGATCACCAAATCTTACTATAATCATATCCTGAGCATCAGCCCATGCAGCAGCTACACGCATCCATTCTCCTATCTCGCCCTGACCTTTTTTGTCCTGCCAATGGCTAACTACGATTTTACGATTTATACGCATACGAGTTAGAATATGACCAAATTCACGATCTCCATGAGCACTTTGATTAAGATTCATGAAGTCCATATCCATTGTATCCCAGGGGATTTCTTTATTGAATTGGGTATGAAAGTGTAATAAAGGTTTTTTTAGTTCCTGTAAACCGTGAATCCACATTTTAGCAGGAGAAAATGTGTGCATCCATGTTATAACACCAACACATTCAGGTGTATTATTAGCTGCTTTAAATGTTTTTGTAATTTCAGAAGCAGAGTTTACTGTCCCTTTATATACAACTTTTATAGGAAGATTACCTGAAGCATTAAGTCCAGATACCATTTCATTTGAGTGTGCATCTACTGCGATTACAGCATCACCACCATAAAGAAGCTGTGCTCCTGTTACAAACCATACTTCTAAATTTGAAAAAGCTTTTTCCATTTTGATATTATTTTAAGATTAATATAAATATAAATTTTATTTTTTTTGTCCGTAATATGCATTTGGACCATGTTTACGGCTAAAATGTTTTTCTATTAAAAAAGGATTCATTGTCAAATCAGGATTAACTGTTAATGATATATAAGCCATTTTTGCCACTTGTTCTAAGACTACAGCATTATATACAGATTCATTAGCATTCTTACCCCAGGCAAAAGGTCCATGATTTTTTACTAATACTCCGGGAGTATGAACAGCATTTATATTCCTGAATTTCTGAATTATTACATTTCCTGTTTCTAATTCGTATTTACCTTTTACCTGAGCTTCCGTCATATCGTTTGTACAGGGAATAGAATCGTGGAAATAATCTGCATGAGTGGTCCCTATATTTGGTATATCTTTTCCAGCCTGAGCCCAGGCTGTAGCATAAGTAGAATGTGTATGTACTATACCGCCTATTTCAGGAAATGCTTTATAAAGAGCAAGATGAGTGGGAGTGTCAGATGAAGGACGAAGCTTACCTTCTATGATTTCCCCATTAAGATCAATTACTACCATATCCTCAGCTTTCATAGTTTCGTATGATACACCACTTGGTTTAATAACAACAAGACCATTTTTGCGGTCAATAGCAGAAACATTACCCCATGTAAATATTACTAATCCATGTTTAACTAAATCCATATTAGCATGAAAGACGATTTCTTTTAAATTTTCTAACATAATATTTTAGTTTTTATAAATTAAATTTGGGATCTTTTTTATAAACTTTATTATTAAATTTATATAGATATGCACCCCTGCGAGAGTTAGTTTTATCTATATTTTCAGTTTTTTCTATAAAATCCATTGTAGCTACTTTTTTTCTAAAATTTCTTTTATCCATTTTTTCTGCATTAATCGCTTCATATAAAGTTTGAAGTTGAGTAAGCGTAAATAATGGAGGCAGTAAATTGAAACCAATTGGCTCATAGGATGATTGTCTTTGCATAAGTTCAAGAGCTTGTTTAACCATCAATGGATGATCAAAAATAAGAGGAGGAATTTCATCCATTTTAACCCAGTGTGCATTATGTTTATTTACTAATTCTCTATCATATTCATTAATTTTAATAAGAGCATAATAAACTACAGAAATAACTCTTTCACCAGGATCGCGGTCTATATTCCCAAAAGTCCCAACTTGTTTCATATATACGTTATCAAGCCCTGTTAATTCATTCAATACTCTTTTAGCAGAATCATCAATATTTTCTTCCTCTTCAGCGAAACCACCCATTAAAGACCATTGTCCTTTGGCCGGTTGAAAATTTCTTTGTAATAATAATAATTTTAATTCACCCTCGTCAAATCCAAAAATAATACAATCAACAGCTACGTGAAATTTAGCCCTTTTCTTATAATATTGATTCATGTATCTTTATATGCTTTTTACCAAAAATACCAGTAGAAAGAAGCTGTTATACCTAAAATGATAATACTGTTGATAATATCCCATTTATTCCAACTTTTTCGAGTAACTAATTTTTGTTCAGCAGTTGCAGTACCAAAAACAAGTCCTTGTATTTTTTCTTTAGAAGGAGCTTCAGTAAACAGACTAACCAAAACTACTACAATTATACAGAATAAGAACATCCATCCACAGAAGAATAGCCAATTGATATCGTAGAATACATATTTAAATATACTTTCATGTGCATTTAGGACATTGCTAAAATAGACTTTAGCTCCTAATCGTGTAAGACCTACTATTATACCTGAAATAAGTCCCCACATGCCACCTTTAGCAGATGTACGTTTCCAACTTATGCCTAATAAAAATGCGGCTGCTATACCTGGAGCTAATACGGATTGAACATCTTGTAAATAGGTATATAATACACTACCGATTGAACGCATTACAGGAATCCAGAGAATTCCAAGAATTACTATTACGACAGTTGCCATCTGTCCGATTCTGACTAATCTTTTTTCCGGAGTTTTGGGTTTTAATCTTTTATAAAAATCAATTGTAAATAGCATAGCTGAAGAATTAAATAGAGATGCTAAAGAGCTCATTAAAGCTGCTAAGATTCCACAAACTACTAATCCTTTGATCCCTGCCGGAAGAAGTTTCGTTACCAGAGTAGGGAAGGCTGCGTCGGCATTTGGAGTTCCATCTGGTAATAATGGAAGGAATCCACCATATTTTTGATTTAAAGCATATGCTATCATTCCTGGAATTAAGAAAAGAAACACAGGAAGAAGTTTTAAATAAGCTCCAAAGATGGTACCTCTACGAGCTTGTTTTTCATCTTTAGCAGAAAGAACACGTTGAACTATAAATTGATCAGTACACCAATACCAGAAACCAATTATGGCAGAACCAAGTAATGCTCCGGCCCATGGGAAATTCGGATCTTTATTACTTCTAATCAAATCTGTCATTGAATTTCCATAATCATTGACTTTAACAGCACTACATATACTTATCATTTGATCCCAACCACCAAGTGCCTTTAATCCCAGCACTAATATTATAGCAGAACCAAGTAAAAGAATAGGAGTTTGTAAAACAGAAGTGTAAAGAACAGTTTTCATTCCACCAATTATAGTATATACGGCAGTCAGAAGAACTAATCCTATTGCTGATATCCAAAAGAAATCAATTCCCCATAATTCTTTAATTCCGAAAACTTGTTGAAATACTAAACCTCCGGCATATACCGTTACTGCTACTTTTGTAAGTACATAACTAAGGAGTGAAATTACAGAAAGAATAGTCCTTGATTGTGAGTTATATCTTTTTTCCAAAAATTCAGGCATAGTGTAAACCATACTTCGAGAATAAAATGGAACGAAGACCCAACCTAATATTAAGATCATCCATCCTTGAATTTCCCAATGAGCCATGGCCATACCACTTGAAGCCCCTGCTCCTGCCAGTCCGATTAAATGTTCTGATCCAATATTGGAAGCGAAAATTGATGCACCAATAGCGATCCATGTGGCACTTTTACCACCTAAAAAATAATCGGCTGAATTATTTTGCTTTGACTTAGTTACCCAAACAATAATTCCAATCAAAGCTGCAAAAAACGCACCAATGACGATCCAATCTAGAATTTCCATGTCTTTTAAAAACTTAAAGGTTAATAATTTTACTTGCTAATAAGTGTAAAACTAACAATTATAATTTTAATTGCAAATACATTTGTTTAAAATTTAAATTCCACAATTCATATAAAGCTTAAAAATTATTTAAGTTGCTATTTTTGAAGTATTATTATTGGATGGAATATTATGATGAAAAAAAAAACGTAAATTAATAATAACGATATTTTTTAAGCCGTTTTTGAAATGAAGGAGATAATTTTTGTAATAAAAAAGAGTAGGAGAAAACTATTTTAGTTTTCTCCTACTCGATAAGTTATAAAAACAACTTTTTTAATTAAGCTATTTCTTTTAAGTATTTCGAAAGAATTTCTTTAATATCAGTGTCATTCACTGAATTTGCTATGCATATTAATGACTTTCCTTTCTCAGCATTTGCGTTTATTCCCTTACGGGCAACACCTAAGAATTTTCCGTTTGCTTCTGCTACTACAGCCATTTCCCTGTTGTAGTCAATTGCACAATAAGGAGAA
>JAENXA010000237.1 GCA_016649735.1 Prolixibacteraceae bacterium
CGATACTACACTTTTTAATTATTTTGTTAAAGTTATAAATCCTGATTATTTTTCTCAGGAAGGGAATAAAAGTGTTGCTCCTTTCTTTTATCAGGCTGCGCATGAAGAGGGATATTATGGATATAATGTAAAACCATTTAAAGGATTGTTAAGTATAAAAAGTGCCAGTGGATATCTTAACCGTTATATGGTGCCGGGTGATGATAATATACGGTTTAATAGGAAAGTAGATCTTATGGTAAAACATTATCTAAAAAAAAAGGCAGTCAATGTTATTCTTATTTACGGAGGGAATGATCCATGGACTGCAAGTTCTGCAAATGTTCGTACAAAAGGGAATAATCTAAAGATTGTAAAACCCGGAGGATGTCATAAAACAAGAATTATGAATCTTCCTGAAGCACAAAAAAAGGAAGTAATAATGTTATTAAACAGGTACGTAAGCTTTTAGAACTTTTTTTGTTATGTAAAAGTTTTTAACTTTACCTTATTGGAGATTGTCAACTATTTTAAAGTATGCCGCAAAATAATATAGACAGAAAAGAATTCCTGAAATTAATGGCTGCAGGATTAGGTACAACACTAATCCCGGTCTCTCTATTAGCTTCGTCTCTAAACAAAGATATGAGTCGTTTTAATAATAATGATAAGTTTAAAATTAAAGAGTCCGAATGGATTTTACATAATGACGGAACCTTTGATCTAATAACGGATGATATAAGGTTAATGAATTGTCGTCCGACAATTGACGGACAGAGTATTTTTGTTCGTAATACCTTTATGGGTGACTCACCAAAAGGTAAACGAGTTATTTATGAGCTTGATAAGGGTTTTGTTATGCTTGACCTTAAGTCTAATAATGGATCCGTATTTATAGGGGCTGAATTAAGTACAATGTCAAGAGCTCCTTTCTGGTTTTGTCCTCTTGGAGAAGCCCGCATAGAAGGCGCAGATAAGTTTTTCAAACAAGGGCTTGGAACAGGAGGAAAGTCAGGCATATTCGAATTTCCGAAATCTTTTCATCAAAATACAGGGAATGCTTTAGAAGAGCAATCATGGTCATATGATTCTTATCTTGTAACAGGTCTTCTTTCTGAAAAAAATAATACATTGGCAGTAGGGGCATACGGACATTATGATTTTCTTCAGAAGAGTTCTATCTTTAACCGTCCTCATCGCAAGGGGTTAAAAGATAAATTTTTTGAGAAAGAGAATATTTTTATGGAGAGTGGTTTTGTAATGGAAAATATTCCGTTAAAGGATAACTTTATAAAATTGCCGGATATTTATTTTATATATGGTAATCAGCCTTTTAAAACTCTACGTCAGATGGCCTGGAATATTTCGGAAAATATGGTTGCCCGTAAAGATACATGTACAAGTTATCACTGGTCTTCATTTCCGCAATATAGAAATGATTTTTCAATGGATCTTCTTAACGAACAATTACAAACACTGGATGAACTTAAACCAAAAATACCTGTACGTAGTATATTGATTGAAAGCAATTTTTGTGAATGCGGAGATTGGATGTATACAAATGATAAATGGCCACGTACTATGGAAAAACCTGCCCGTGAGATTTTTCAGAGAGGTTACAGAGCCGGAATAGCAATTTCTCCGTTTATTGTTATTGAGAGCAGCAGATTGTTTAAAAATCATCAAAGCTGGCTGATTCGTGATATGGAGAAAACCCCTATCTCTGAATTTAAAGATGAGGCTGGTAATAATTTTTATTCTCTTGATTGCAGTAATCCTGAAGTCCAGAGATATATAGCAAGAGTATTTCGTTATTTCCGCAAAATGGGTTATACCTTCTTTAAGACCAATAATCTGAATAGCGGATTAAAAGATAGTTCTGGTATAAGGCGGTATGATACTGATAAGACATCTGTACAGATCTTTGTAGATATACTGAATATTATTAGGGAAGAAATAGGGGCAGGTAGTTACTGGCTGGCAGACGAAGCTCCTTATCCTCCTTTAATAGGGTTTGTGGATGGAGTGTGTGTGTCTGACCCTGTTACGGATAAATGGACAGATAATATGCGGGATATGTTACATGAGACATATTCCTGTCAGTATTTTAATGATATTTTTTGGCAAAATGATCCTGGGGTAATAAATCTCTGTTCCGATTTTCATGAGATGAATAATGATGAGATAAAATCAATTGCATTATGGAATGGTATTTTGGGTGGGGTTGTTCATACATCAGAAAAATTTTCTACATTAAAAGAAGAGTCTCTTAATCTTTTCAGGTTTCTGCAGAATAGTATTAGGCCTCAGTCTGCTGAAATTCCATGTATGACTGTCGGTGAAAAATTTAAAGTCCTTGTTTATAGTTATAAATCTCCCAAATCC
>JAENXA010000156.1 GCA_016649735.1 Prolixibacteraceae bacterium
AATAGTGCTTTGGCAGCTCCTTATACTCAAGGAAGTGCAGCTAACGATGAAAAGGGATTATATGTTGGAGCCAGAATTATGTATATCCCTAACCTAACAATTAACTGTTATGTTGATTTTTTTAGATATGACTGGTTAAAATATACAACTGCAGGTCCCGGTAAAGGATATGAAATGGCCTTTTATCCTGAATATTCTTTTAATGAAAACTGGCAGTTGAGTGGAAAATATTTTATAGAGAGCAAACCTGTAAAAGTAACAGGCGTATATTCAAAAATAAACATTGAACAACGAAGGCAGATGTTTAGGCTGGATTTAAAAGGTGAGCTAAGCTCTTCTTTTTCATGGAAATGCAGATTTGATCAGTCATTTTATCGTCATGATCACCGATCTACCGGATTTATGATTTGTGAAGATTTTGGATATCATACGCATGATTCAAATATTGTTCTTTGGGGTCGTATCTGCTATTTTAAAACAGCCGATTATGATTCACGTTTATATGCTTATGAAAATGATCTTTTATATAATTTTTCTTTTCCGGCATTATATGGTAATGGATTTCGTGCTTATTTATCCGGTAAAGTTAAAATATCAAAAAAAATTGGTATAAGAATTAAGTACGGAGAATTCTGGTATCTTGATGATCGTCAGATAGGAACTGGCGATTATGAAATAGATGGAAATAGAAAAAGTGAATTGAAAATTCAGCTAAGATTGAAAATTTAATACGGTTTTTGTATATTTGTCAATTCATGGAAAAAGAAAAGATAATAAACTACGAGGATATAAGGTCATATAGAGATAATGAGGTGAATGGTGCTATTCGGGAATTGTTAAAAGATAAGCGCTTTATTCATGTTCTTTCCTATATATTCGAAGATCCTAAAAAATTAAAAGAAGTTAGTAAGCTCCTTTTAAGTATACATAGCATAGAAGAGCTTCAGAAGAAGTTTATGTATTCTATTGTTAAAGATTGGATTATTGACAGAATTACCAACGGGGTAACATGTAGCGGTCTTGATAATCTTGATAAAAATCAAAGTTATGTATTTATATCGAATCACAGAGATATTATACTGGATGCAGCATTGTTGAATTATATAGTATTCAATGGAGGAATGAAGACCACTGAAATTGCTATTGGTGATAATTTGTTGATTTATAAATGGATATATAATATAGTTAAATTAAATAGGGCCTTTATTGTAAAACGTAATTTGCCTGCAAGGCAATTATTGGCAGCGTCAATAAAAATGTCTTCATATATAAGGCAGAGTATTACCAAAGGTAATGTTTCAGTATGGATCGCTCAGAGAGAGGGAAGAACAAAAGACGGTGATGACAATACACAGGCTTCTGTATTGAAGATGCTAAATCTTAGCAATAAAATAAGTTTTGCTGAAGGTTTTGATGAATTAAAAATTGTTCCTCTTTCTATTTCTTATGAAAGAGAACCGTGTGGAATATCAAAAGTTGAAGAACTTTATAAAAAAGACAGGGAAGGCTTTGTTAAAACATCTAAAGATGATCTTGAAAGTATGGGTTACGGATTGATGAAACCTAAAGGTCGTGTTCATTTTGCATTTGGTAAAGCTATTGAAATGGATATATTAAAAGAAATGGAGGCTGGAGGATGTCAAAATGAATGTCTTCAGAAATTTGCTTCTTATATTGATTCGTGTATATATAAAAGCTATAAACTTTGGCCTAATAATTATCTTGCAGCTGATCTTCTTCGTAATGAACATAAATATACAAATAAAGTAAGTGTTGCTGTCCGTGCAAAATTTTTAGAGATGATGGATGACATTGTAAAGACTATAGGAACAGGTGATGCTGAAATACAGAAAAAGTTATTTCTTGAGATGTATGCAAATCCTGTATTAAACCGGGAGAAGATTAAAGAAAAATAAGGTACAAGATATTATTTATGAACCTTATGCTAAAATATTATTTGAATTTTGCGTCAGATATAGTATATTTTGGATTTAACTTAATCTATAGATTTTTTGTATCAATATCCCGAACATATAATTGTATGTTCGTTTTTTCATGAAAAGTATTCTCCCCAATTGTAAAACAAATATCAAAAGGAAGACCTTTTTTTATTAGATCAAATTTATCTGCCTGGCGAAATGCAATAGCGGGTAAAAATGTATAGTTTCCTGTGGGTTCTACAATATCCAGTTTTAAATGTTCAAGTTTTTTGCCAACACAGCGGCTGGTTCCTTTATCCAGAATGTTTTCAGTCATAAACAGAGGATTGGGATTAAGAGGGCCGAAAGGCTCAAATTGTTTAAGAACGTTGAAAAATTTAGTCGTTATATCAGAAAGCTGAATCTTAGAATCAATCTCAATAGTTTCTATTTTTTGATCTTTTGTAATTGTCTTTTTAACAATTTCTTCGAAACGTCGTGAAAAAGCCGGAATATTTTCAAGTTTCATTGTAAGACCGGCAGCATACATATGTCCTCCATAAGATTCAAGTAAATCGCTACACTGGCTAATTGCTTCGTATAGGTCAAAATTATTTATAGAACGCGCAGAACCTGTAGCCATCCCATCAGACTCTGTAAGGATTACAGTGGGTCTGTAATAATGTTCAGTAAGTCTTGAAGCAACAATACCTACGACTCCTTTATGCCAGTTTCTGTTATAAAGGACAGTCGCATTTTTTTTCTCATGACGTGGATCCAGTTTGATCATATCCAAAGCTTCTTTTGTGATAGTTCTGTCCAGACTTTTCCTTATTTCATTGTTAGAATTAATTTCTTCTCCAAGTTCGTATGCTTTTTTTTCATCATTTTCTACCAGTATCTCAACAGATTTTTGACCCTTTTCAATTCTTCCGGAAGCATTTAACTGGGGGCCTATTTTAAAAACAATATCACTGACTGTTATGTTTTTATGTTCCAGCCTGCATAATTTAATGATAGCTTTTAATCCGGTCGAAGGATTACTGTTTAATCTTTTTAATCCGTAATAAGCAAGAACTCTGTTTTCATCGTTTATAGGAACAATATCAGAGGCTATACTTACTACTACCAGGTCGAGTAAATCATATAATTCTTTCTCAGGAATATTATTTTGCTGAATATATGCCTGTAAAAATTTAAAGCCTACGCCACAACCTGATAATTCTTTGTATGGATATTTGCAGTCAATTCTTTTGGGATCAAGTATAGCTACTGCATCGGGTATTGTTTCTGCCGGATTATGATGATCACATATGATAAAATCTATTCCTTTACTTTTGGCTATTGCTATTTTTTTATTTGCTTTAATTCCGCAGTCCAGAACTATAACAAGAGATATATTGTTTTCAGCTTCAAATTCAATACTCTTTAGCGATATACCGTAACCCTCTGTATAACGATCAGGAATATAATAATACAGATCTTTTATACGGCTTCTTAGAAACTGATACATCATTGCAACAGAAGTAGTTCCGTCAACATCATAATCTCCGTAAATTAAGACTTTTTCCTTATTTTTTATGGCTCTATTAAGACGGTCAACTGCCTTGTCCATATCCTTCATAAGAAATGGATCATATAATTGAGAAAGTTGAGGCCTAAAAAATTTTTTAGCTTCGGAATAATTGGTAATACCCCTTTGTACCAGCAAATTAGTAATGGTCATATTGACATTCAACGCTACCGACAATTGCTTGATTATATTGACATCTCTTCGTTCTTTTACTTTCCAGACTTTATTCATTTATATAATTTCAACCATTTATGACCCAAAATCATAAATTTTCTCAAAGATACTAAATGATTATTTATTTGGGAAGTAAAAAAAATATATAACCTGTTCTGAAGTTTTCTGATTTAGTTAATTTTCATCTCATCAAATCTTTAGCGATGAAAAATAATTCTCCAGTCTGTCAAGACCTTCTTTTATATTTTCAAGAGAATTGGCATAAGATAATCTTATAAAGCCCTCACCTTCAGAACCAAAATCCACTCCCGGAGTCACTCCTACGTGAGCATTATCCAATACATCAAAAACAAATTTGTAGCTGTCTGAAGTGTATTTGTATAATGTGTAAGATGAGAACTTACTGCTTCCATCTCTGCCTTTTTTATTATTGTTCAAAGGTATAAGAAGTCATATTTTGATGCTGAGAGTAGCTGACTTCATACAACTTACTGGTAACAAAGTTAAGAATAAAGTAATATCAAAATATATTTATGTAAAATAGAAAATTAAAGACTTAAATAAATACCTTCAAATATTCATTCTCAATTAATATATATGAATAGAATCAAAGACATAAAAGGAAAACATCATGAAA